>JAUZPS010000593.1 GCA_030705945.1 Bacillota bacterium | reverse complement strand
TGCTTTTTATATAGATAAGTTGCGCTTTTAATATACATAAAATATATATGTATTTTTATAGAATATTAGGTTAAAAAATGATAAAATAAATTGCCGTTTGTTAATATCTCAAATTAAGCTTTTGGGGGCAGTTAATGAATAAAGTAACTAAGAATAATGATAGCTATTACAAGCTTATCTTTGAAAACAACCCTGTTATGCAAATCCTGTTTAATCGACATGATTTGCAAATTATTGATGCAAACAAAGCCGCCAGAGATTTTTTCTGGGATGTTGGTTATAGCTGTAAAAGTGAAAGTATTACTAAAATTATCCCGCAGGATACCCTGCGTTTAATTACAACGCATATAAAGAATCTATCTGAAGCTAAGAGTGAGAAAATTCTAATAAACCTTGAGAAAGGGGTAGGTGATTTCAACCTTTTGCTGGAGTTGAGTTTTGTTCTTCCAGGAGATGCTGATTTGTTATTGAGCTTTACTAATACCGCCGATTATTTAAACGCTGCGGAAAGTAGACTTGAGTCTTCGGAAAATAACTTGCCTGACTTTTTACATGATACAAATAGCGTTAGCAAAAGTTTAAACACTGTTATATTTCAAGTGGACAAAAGAGGTATGATTATTACATCTGAAGGACATGGGCTTGATAAAGTCAGTTTAAAAGACAGGCTTTTAACAGGCTCTTCAATTTTTGAGGTGTGTAACAATTACCCCGATTTTATAAATTTTATTAAGAGATCGTTACTTGGAGAGAATATCATCTCATCTTTAAACCTTAACGGAATTACATTTGAAATAATAATTACTCCTTTAAAAGGCGCAAATGGGTATATTAATGGAGCAGTTTGCTTCGTAACTGATATTACAGACAGAAAAAGGACGGAAGCAGCGCTCGAGCTAAGCGAAGCAAAATACAGCACCCTTGTTGAGAACACTTCAGATATCATGTTTTCCTATGATGACAAAGGGGTGTTTACATATATAAGTAATTCTGTAACTAGGTTCGGTTATCAAGTGGACGAGGTTATTGGGAAAAGGGTTATGGATTTTATTTATAAAGAAGACAGAGAATATGTTTACAAAGAAATCCGCAACGCGCTGTCAAGCTTAGAAAGTATGGTTCTAAGGATATTCAGGATAAGATTAAAAGACAATTCGTATATAGTTGTTGAGGAAATAGCGAAAAGAATTCTAGATGAATCGGGCAAGATAGTTCTGATTACTGGGATTTTAAGGGATATTTCAGATCGAAAGAAGAATTTGGAACTGGTCCAAAAAATTGAGCAAAACAATTTACTGTTGAGAGAGGCAAAGGAGTATAACAAACTGAAGACAGAATTTTTCGCAAACATATCTCACGAGTTCAGAACTCCGCTCAGTGTTATTATGGCTACACTTCAGCTTTTTAAACTTATTGTAAAAAAGAGTTGCGCTCATTGCGAGCAAACTGAAAAGTTTAACGACTACTTTTATGCAATAAAACAAAACTGCTACAGGTTAACTCGCCTTGTTAACAATTTATTAGATATAACGAGAATTGATTCGGATTTTTATGTTATCAACCTGCAAAACAATAATATTGTAAAAATTATTGAAAACATAGTATTATCAATAACTGAATTTGTTGAGAATAAAGGTCTTACAATAGATTTGATAAAAGCTGAAGACGCTATAATAACAGCTTGTGACCCGGATAAGGTTGAGCGGATTATGCTCAATTTAATATCCAATGCTATCAAGTTCAATTCAGAGGGAGGAAAAATTACAATTGAAATTAAGCGCATTAACGAAGATATTCAAATATCTGTTATAGACACCGGTATAGGAATACCGTCTGATAAGCTGAGTGTTATCTTTGAACGATTCAGACAAATTGATAAGTCTCTCACAAGAAATTACGAGGGAAGCGGGATTGGGCTTTCACTTGTTAAAAGCTTAGTCGAAATGCATAAGGGAAAAATATATGTTGAGAGTAAGTACGGATACGGCAGTAAATTTGTAATTAACTTGCCTCAGACGTATGTCAACAGTAAGGAAATTCATGAGAATAACTATGATAAAAAGAGAGATGTTCAAATCGAAAGAATCCATATAGAGTTTTCTGATATTTATATGAAGTAGATCAATAAAATCCGTATTCGAGTTTTGTATGATGAAGACCCTTATATCAAGTTTTATAGCGCATTTTAATTTATTACTGTCCTTTGGAAACACTTTCTGTTGTACTTTAATTGGCCATTTCCATCGGATCAGCCTAACAGTTATATTATAAAGAGAAATGAAATTTTCACCATGGGGGGTATTTATTATGAATGCAACAAATCAAAACAGTATTCACTCTGTTAAAAGAGGTTTGAAGGAACATCCGCTTTCATGGTTTCAGGAGAGAATGTGGATGATCAACTCGAAAAGACCGGATGATCTGAGCTATAACATTCCTGTAGTATTTCTTCTCGAAGGTAACCTGAACATTGAGGTTTTAAATAAAAGTCTAACCGAGATATTAAGACGCCATGAAACATTACGCGCATCTTTTACCACCAATACCCGTGGTGAACCGGTTCAGATAATCACGCCAGCGAGCTCATTTTCATTACCAGTAATACGCGCCGAAGAAAGCGAGATTCCTCGTCATATATCAGAGAATGCAGCTCATGTATTTGACCTAACACTAGGGCCAATTTTCACTGGGCGACTTCTCGCGATTAATCCGCAGCGCCATCTACTGCTGCTAAATGTGCATCACATAGCTGCAGACGGATGGTCAATTGAAAGCATACTTTTCTCGGAATTACTGGAGTGTTATGAAGCTTTCTACTGCAAAAAACAACCGAATCTCAAGTCGCTGCCTGTTCAGTATACTGACTTTGCCTATTGGCAGCGTCAGCTTGATATGTCAAATGATCTTGAATATTGGCGCAAGCATCTGGCTGATTATGAGGCATCACTTGAACTGCCGTCAGATTTCCTGCGTGTTCCTCAATCAGGAAGCGCAAGTGAGAGGTTCGAATATCACTATTCTGAAGAATTCTCACAGGCGCTTGAGAAGTTTGCTCAGTCTCACGGCTGTACAATGTTTATGGCTCT
>JAUZPS010000592.1 GCA_030705945.1 Bacillota bacterium | reverse complement strand
CTGCCTTAAAAGACCGGATATCATTTTAGCTTTTCAAAATAAGGACCGTAAATTACTTTATGAGAAAGCTGAAGAGATTTATGGCCAGCTTCATGAGGATGATTTAGTGACTGTTTTTGAATTTGGAAACGACGATGGCGTTGTATTTCTAAGAGTACATAATAAAGAAGAATTTGGAGATGATAAGAGCTCAAATTCTTCAATACAAGAAGCTTTAAACGGTCATGAGGTTAAAGGAGTAGAGTTTGGAAAAAGTGGAATCGCAATACGGGCGTTTATTCCCATTAAATCAGGTAAGGACATAATAGGATCATTACAGATTGGTTTTAATTTTAATTTGGATGATAAGTTGATTTCATTATTAAACAATTTGATTTCAGGAAATATTGATTTATATGAAGGAGGAATTCTTTTTGCTTCCAATAATATTGAATCAAGAAAGTTAATAGGCCTGCCTCTAAAGGATTCATCAATATTTTCTAGGGTTTCAAAGAATCAAACTGCATATATTATAAATCAAGATGCCGCGCATATAAAAGCTTTTTATCCAATTACCAATCCATCAGGCGAGAAAGTTATTGTAATGATGTGTATTTCACAAAATTCAAATCAGATTATGCATTTAAAGAGTAAAGTTTTTTGGAATACTTTTATATTTTTGTGCTTATTTATAATTTTTGCTTTTGTTATCTCCATTATATTAAGCAGACAAATAACTAATCCATTGAAAATAGCAATTGAAAAAGTTCGTGATATTTCTCAGGGTAACCTTAACATAGATATTAGTGAAGGCATTATGAATAAAAATGAAGTAGGTCAGTTATTAATTTCAATGGAAACAATGATTAAAAATATGAGAGAATTGATCGAGGAAAAAGAAAAATTAAAGGAAAAAGCAGAAGTTGCAAGTGAGGCAAAAAGCGAGTTCCTTTCGAATATGAGCCATGAGATACGTACTCCAATGAACGGGGTTATAGGCATGATTGATATTTTGCTTTCAACCGATTTAAATAATGATCAAAGAGAATATGCTAAAATGATTAAAAATTCAGCTGATACTCTACTTGGTATTATTAATGATATATTGGATTTTTCTAAAATCGAAGCTGGAAAAATGGATATAGAGAATATTGACTTTGAGTTTTTTTCTACAGTTGAGGAAACTGTCTATACCTTTTTGCCAACGGCAAAGAAAAAAGGGTTGGAGGTTATGTTATATATAGATCCCGATGTCCCGTGTGTTCTTTCTGGAGACCCTGGGCGGCTGAAACAGATATTAATTAATCTTATTGGAAATGCTGTTAAGTTTACTCAAGAAGGATTTATTAATATTGAAGTTAAAAAGGAAGCGATTAGTGAAGACGCGGTTTTTCTAAAGATATCGGTAAAGGATTCCGGAATAGGAATACCTGAGGAGAAATTAAACATTCTGTTTCAAAGTTTTAACCAGTTGGATAATTCGTACTCAAGAAAATATGGAGGGACAGGCTTAGGGCTTGCAATATCTAAAAAACTTGTGGAAATGATGAATGGAAACATTATGGTTGAAAGTGTAGAAGGAGAAGGCAGTACATTTTCCTTGTTTATCCCATTTAAAATAATATCCGTTGGGGATTATCCTTTCTTAGATAGTCTTAGTACAATAATGGATGATTTTAAAGTGTTGATTATAGAAAGTAATGAAATGAACAGGATAATGTTAAAAGAAACTATAGAATACTGGGGGATGAAAGTGGTAGCCTGTTCTGACAAAAGCGAAGGAATCAACCAGTTAAAAACCATTAAAGGCTTCAGAATTGTATTAATCGAATCAAAAATTCTAGATGGAAACGAGTCTGAGTTTTTCACAGTATTAAGTAGAATAATAAGTCCTAGTATTGCAGTTGTTGTTCTTTTAGACTACCTTGAGGCTCAGCGGGAATATAAAATTTATCATTTTGAAAGATCTTTTTCAATATTGAAAAAACCTATACGACAAGCTGAGTTGATTGCAGCAATCCAAAAGATACTTGAAGATAGCAGGCGAACAGATAATAAAAATAGTGACTCACCAACAATAGAAGACAAAAAAACACAGGTTAATACAGTTGAACTTCCAGAGAAAAAGCTTCATATTTTACTTGCGGAAGACAATGAAATAAACCAGTTAGTCGCTATAAGAATGCTTGATAATAAAGGCTGGGATGTTACGACTGTCAACAATGGAAGAGAACTTATTGATATATATAAGGATGGAGTGTATGATGTCATACTGATGGATATTCATATGCCTGAAATGGATGGGCTTGAGGCAACACAAAGGATACGGGATATGGAAAAAATATCAGGATGCCATATTCCTATTATCGCGGTAACAGCTTTGGCAATGAAGAGCGAAGAAGAAAAGTGCCTTCAATCGGGTATGGATGCTTATGTTTCAAAACCCATCATGTTTGAGGCTTTATATAACGCGATAACAAGAGTTACAAGCATCGATAATCAGACTGAAGAATTGAGCAGAATTAAAGCTGTAATAGATCTGGATCATTTAAGAAATCAATTTAATAATGACAAAGAATTTATTATGGATTTGATAGAGACTTATTTATCCGTGTATTCCAAAATGTTGGAGGAATTAGAAGATGCTATAAGAGATAAAGAGAGAGATTCTATATGTTTTAAAGCGCATACGCTAAAAGGCGCTATTGCTTACTTCAGCCTAGAAAAGGCTAATGATCTGGTTCTAAAGCTCGAGCGGCTTAGTAAAGAAAACCGGTTAGAGGATTTAAATATCGTTTATAATGAGTTAAAGGAAGAATTGGAAAGAGTCGGGAAGACGCTTAATAATGTCGATTGGGAAAAAATACAAAGCTTAAACTAGGGAGAAGAGAAAAATAGAAGAGTTGAAGTTTGGTTAAGATTCTAGAATTAATCAGTCTTTTACATTTCCATAATATTGGATTAACATAAGTTATATATTATATGTACAAGACGAAATGAATACTTTGAGTATTAAAAGAGCGCGTGAATTTTCCGCGCTTTTTGTCTATCATTCAGTCAGTATCAAAGAAACTCAGCAACTGGGCGTTTCAAAAACTTGATATAATGAGTTT
>JAUZPS010000591.1 GCA_030705945.1 Bacillota bacterium | reverse complement strand
TTTTTGATACTACCTAAATAAAAAGCACTATTAATCTTACATTTGACGGAGCAAAATAACGAACGCTTTAACGTTATTTTGCGATAGGCAAATGTAAAAGATTAATTGCTTTTTATCTAAAATATAAGATGTTTAACTGTCAAGCTTCAACACACTCATGAACGCTTCCTGAGGCACCTCAACGCTTCCGACCTGCCTCATTCTCTTCTTTCCTTCTTTCTGTTTCTCCAAGAGCTTTCTCTTTCTTGTAATGTCACCGCCATAGCATTTTGCGAGAACGTCTTTTCTGAAAGCCTTAACAGTCTCTCTGGCAATAATCTTACCTCCTATGCAGGCTTGAATAGGAATTTCAAACATCTGTCTTGGGATAGAATCCTTTAACTTTTCAGCTATTCTTCTTCCTCTCGCATAGGCCTTATCAGTGTGGACAATAAATGATAAAGCGTCAACTATATCTCCATTTAATAAAATATCAAGCTTAACCAAAGTTGAAGTCTTGTACCCCATTAATTCGTAATCTAAAGATGCGTAGCCTCTTGACCTCGACTTCAAAGCGTCAAAAAAATCATAAATAATTTCATTCAAAGGCATTTCATACAAAAGCAATACCCTGCCCTCATCAATGTACTTCATGTCTTTGTATATTCCTCTTCTTTCCTGACTAAGATCCATTATACTTCCAACGTACTCAGTAGGAAGCATGATGGAGCACTTGACCATAGGCTCTTCCATTGTGTCTATCTCAGCAGGAGGCGGTAGATTTGTAGGATTGTCAATATAAATTGTAGTTCCATCGGTTTTATTAATTCTATAAATAACGCTCGGAGCTGTCGTAACTAGGTCCAGATCATACTCCCTCTCTAAGCGCTCCTGAATTATCTCCATGTGTAAAAGGCCTAAAAATCCGCATCTGAAGCCGAATCCAAGCGCTATGGATGATTCCGGTTCAAAACTTAATGAAGCGTCATTTAACTGAAGCTTCTCAAGCGCGTCTCTTAAATCTCCGTATTTTGAGCCATCTGCAGGATAAATGCCGCAGAAAACCATTGAGATGACTTTTTTGTAACCAGGCAAAGGCTCCTTAGTCGGGTTATCAGATAGAGTTACGGTATCTCCCACTCTTGTGTCACGGACATTCTTTATACTCGCCGCAATATATCCAACCTCGCCTGCTAAAAGTTGTTCGCTTGACGACAGAGACCCGGGCCTAAAATACCCCACTTCAGTAACGATAAATTCCTTACCCGTGTACATCATCTTTATCTGATCTCCGACTTTGACGCAGCCTTCCTTTATTCTTACATATACAATAACTCCTTTGTAACTGTCATAGTATGAATCAAATATAAGCGCTTTTAAAGGCGCGTCTTCATCACTATCTGGACACGGGACAAAGCTTACGATTTTTTCTAAAACATCCTGTATATTTAAACCATTCTTAGCCGAAACCATAGGGGCGCCACTTGCATCAAGGCCTATTACATCTTCTATTTCCTTTTTTACATGGTCAGGCTGAGCGCTAGGCAAATCTATTTTATTGATAACAGGAAGAATCTCAAGGTTGTGCTCTAACGCAAGGTAAACATTCGCTAGCGTCTGAGCCTCGATCCCTTGAGCCGCGTCAACTACAAGAATAGCTCCTTCACATGCGGCAAGGCTTCTGGAGACCTCATAGTTAAAGTCTACATGACCTGGTGTATCTATAAGATTAAATATATATTCTTTACCATCATTTGCTTTATAAACCATTCTTACTGCTTGCGCCTTGATGGTAATTCCACGTTCTCTTTCAATATCCATATTATCAAGAACCTGTTCTTCCATCTCCCTTGCGGTAAGAACTCCAGTTTTTTCAAGCATCCTGTCCGCAAGAGTAGACTTGCCATGATCAATATGAGCAATTATACAAAAATTCCTGATTTTCTTTTGTCTTTCACTTGCCATTTATAGAATCCTCCAAAGGTTTCAATATATATTCCTCAAAATTAACGTAATATACGAATATCTCTCTTATTGTTTCAGCTTTTTATTATAACATAACAAGTAAATGGTGAACAGATACAAACAATAAATCACCAAATTATTTTATTGCTTTTTATATGCTGAATCGTTATAATAATTATGTGGAAAATCAATGATGCTTTTTCTTACATTGACGTAAATTCATTTTTCGGCTAAGATGTCGGATATTATAATCGGCAAAATACTGTCACATACATAGTATAATACTTTGTATTGTGCATTTTTTATGCCTGAGAAGGAAGACAATGACTGTTTATCCTGCTCTAGTGACGGGTATACCTGTACCCCGCCGCTTCTGTTCAACAGGTCAATTCTACTTATTTTTCTGGAAACAATGACGTGGAAAGAACAATTTAATATTCTAGGAAAGGTGATTAGAAAAATGAAAGAACTCAGTTTTCAAGTTTTGGGCAGCAGCATAAATACTGTGTGGGTATTATTATGCGCGGCATTGGTTTTCTTTATGGAAGCAGGCTTTGCAATGCTGGAGGCTGGCTTTATCAGGGCTAAAAATTCCTTAAACATTATTATGAAGGTTTTTATTGATTGTTGTTCAGGTTTATTAGGCTATTGGATTATAGGTTTCGCTTTAATGTATGGTTTAGATAAATTCGGTATAATCGGTACAACCGGTTTCTTCGCAACTGGTGATATGAGCAACTTACCATTCTTAAAAAGTCTTGGTTTGCCTGTTGAAGTATATTGGATGTTCCAGGCAGCTTTCGCAGTAGCAGTCGCAACAATTGTTTCAGGCGCGGTTTCAGAAAGAATGAAGTTCCTTCCTTATATGGTTTTCAGCTTTATTGCGACAGCATTTATTTATCCAATAGCAGGCCATATGGTTTGGAATCCGGACGGAATCTTTGCGAAAAGGGGAATGCTTGACTTTGCAGGCTCTGCAGCAGTTCATTCAGTTGGCGGCTGGGCTTCCCTTGCGGCAGTTATAGTTTTAGGACCAAGAATCGGAAAATATAAAAAAGATGGATCAGCAAATGTTATTCCCGGTCACAGCATGCCATTAGCAGCTTTGGGAGCATTCATCCTCTGGTTCGGTTGGTTCGGATTTAACCC
>JAUZPS010000590.1 GCA_030705945.1 Bacillota bacterium | reverse complement strand
TATTCTAACGGCGGTGTAATGAATGAAGCTGGAAATGTATTTGGAACCTATATCCATGGTATTTTTGACAATATGGAATTTACTTCAGGATTAATTAATAATCTCAGAAATAAAAAAGGGCTAGAGAAGCTTGAACATGACAAAAATATGAGCTTTGGCGTATATAAGGAACAGCAGTACGACAAATTGGCGGATATGATACGGGCTAACCTTGATATGGAAAAAATTTATGAAATAGTTGGGATTAGTGTTTAAATGTAATTGGATTTATTGCGTGTTATAATAGCTTTTTATGGTCATTTGCGCTAGCAATGAAGCTAGGCTAGACCTATCAAAGCGAACTTACATAACACTTTACAGTTTGGTTAACGATTTTAATTCGGAAATGCTATAGAGGGGGAGTTGGATTGATGATTTGGCTGCTTTTGGATGTTGTAGCAGCATTTATACTGGATTTGATTTTTGGAGATCCTTATTGGCTTCCACATCCTGTAAGATTCATTGGATTGTTGATTAAATATACCGAAAAGGTTTTAAGAAAATTTACATACAAAAATAAGGAAATTATTAAAAGTGAAAATGAGAATACCCTAGGATATAACAGAGGTGAAAGATTTGGGGGTATCATACTGACACTCTTTGTGGTTTCTATTACATTCCTCATTGTTTGGGCTATCTTGAAAATTGCATTATTAGTACACCCTGTTGTTTTTCACATAGCCAACATATATTTTATATATTCAGCAATTGCCGCAAAGTGTCTTGCAGATGAGGCGAAAAAAGTATTTTACAGGCTTCAAAAAAGTGACTTGGAAGGAGCAAGAGAGAGCCTTTCCATGCTGGTTGGACGCGAAACCGCAACCCTTAGCGAAATGGAGGTTGTTCGCGGGGTAGTTGAAACAACTGCCGAAAATACAGTGGATGGAGTAATGTCACCAATAATTTACGCAGTAGCAGGTACTTTCTTCGGAATCGGCGCGCCTTTGGTTTATGCCTTTAAAGCGATAAGTACCCTTGACTCAATGGTAGGTTATATGAATGAAAAATATATTGATTTTGGAAGATTTTCCGCAAAAACAGATGATGCGGCAAACTACATTCCAGCAAGGTTATCAGGCTTGCTGATACCACTTGGCGCAGTTTTTTGCGGGATGAACATAAAAAAAAGTTTCCGTATTATGCTCCGTGACCGGCGAAACCATAAGAGCCCTAATTTCGCTTACCCTGAAGCTGCTGTTGCAGGAGCGCTTGAGGTAAGGATTGGCGGAAACAATATTTACTTCGGGAAAGTTGTTGAAAAACCGACCATTGGAGATGGGGACAGGGAGCTAGAAGGATTGGATATACCTAGAACCATCAGGCTTATGTATTGGTCGTCGCTTTTAACGCTTGGACTGTGTGTTTCGTTGGGGTTGTTGATTTTAGTTTTATTGCATTAGGTTAGAGATATAGAGATAACTAAAAGTAAAATTAGTTTTATATAAAAATTTACAGTTTGATATCTATAGTTAAGGCGTTTTAAAAAATTCCCTGTTCAAGTTTTGTATGATGAAAACTCATTATATCAAGTTTTTGAAACGACCAATTGACCATTTATTTTTTTGATACTGCATGAGGCTATAGAAATGTATTTTCTTGAGGGATGAAAAAATGACTGAAGCTGGAACAAATACTCATGGGGGCAATATTTATACGGCTTCCCAAAAGTATGGAATAAAAAAAGAAGACTTTATAGATTACAGCGCAAACATAAATCCTTTAGGTATTCCAGAAGTACTAAAGGAATCAATTGTTTCGAATATTGACGCGCTTACGAATTACCCGGATCCTGATTGCAGTGAATTAAAAATGGATATTTCTTTGTATTTAAATATAGACATTGATGCCATAATTATCGGTAATGGCGCAGCGGAGATCATTTTCCTTCTGTTTGATGAGCTAAGGCCAAGAAAGGTATTGATTCCAGAGCCCACTTTCTGTGAATATGAAATGGCTGCCCGAAGGTCCGGAGCTGATGTATTTTATTTTGAACTTAAAGAGGAAGAAGATTTCAAACTAAATATTAATAAGCTGCAAGGTATGATGGAAGGCATTGACGTGATAATGCTGTGCAACCCGAACAATCCGACATCAACGCTAACATCAAAGGATGATTTACTTCAAGTATTGAGATTCGCTCAAGAGAATGGAATAAAAGTAATAATTGATGAAACGTTTATTGAGCTTACAATAGGAGCAAATTATAATTCTATGGCGAGCTATCTAAATCAATTTGACAACCTGTTTATTATAAGGGCGTTAACAAAGATATTTGCGATTCCAGGCTTAAGGGTTGGTTATGGTTTAGGAAGCCCTCAGCTAATAAAAAGATTATGGAAAAAAAAGCTTCCATGGTCTGTGAATTCATTTTCATGTATGGCAGGTTGCTTATTTAGAGATAGCGAGGGGTATCTCAATAAAACAGCTAACTGGTTATCAGAAGAGATGTGTAATTTTTATAATGAATTAGCGCTAATTGATGAGTTTAAGGTTTTTAAGCCAAACACTAATTTTGTGTTATTAAAGATTTTAAATGAAGTGATAAATTCTAAGGAGTTAAGGGAGTCAATGGCGTTTAAAGGGGCATTGATAAGAGATGCTTCTAATTTCAGATATCTAGATGACAGGTTTGTCAGGGTTGCTATTAAAGACCGAGAGAATAATGACAGGTTTTTGCGCGTTTTACATGAAGTATTAGATTATAGAAATAGATGAACTAGCGGTTAAAGGTTGAGTTTTACGAAAGGGCATGATATGTTGTCTTGCAGTAATTTATGGTTTTCCTCAATATTTTATCCAGAACCTTCACCGAGTCATAGAAAGGAATTCTGCCAACTATAACCTAATAGTTGTTATCAACTCCGCCTCGACCAAAATCCTTTTCATATTGAATGTATATTCCACCCCCATTTAAGTCCAAGTTGCCAGTCAGATCTCCATAGTAATAATCTGCTTGAACATCTCTTACGTTGACAACATTTCCGCTACTGTCAAGATCTCTTACCGAATAGGTCATTTTCATAGGAACATCTCCATTTGAAGGGTTGGGCTTATTAATGTTTTCGT
>JAUZPS010000059.1 GCA_030705945.1 Bacillota bacterium | reverse complement strand
TATAAGTATACCTTTAATAATATACTTATGCAACGCTGTTTAAGGTAATACAATCTATGACTAATATAATATATATCGGATATTATATTAGTCATAAATACTGTTTATTACTAACATAAGCGTTAAATATTAAAAATGAAATTATAAGTTATTGAAGGTAATTTAAAGCTGACTGATTTTTATGAAAAAATAATATCATATACTGTTTTTCATAAAGACCCTTACTGTTTGTAATTGATAAAAGGGAATGGAACAAAGCTTTTCACAGTTTTTTGTATTTGAAAAAACTACAGTGTAACCCAACTTCTTATGGTCCCATAAAACTTTACAGACACCATATAAGGGCGTTTCAAAAAATTCCTTGTTCAAGTTTATATGACGAAAATCCATTATATCAAGTTTTTGAAACGCCCAGTTATTTTTTTGATGCTACCTAACCTAAAGGTCAGTTAGAAAACTTTTCCGCGTTTTTTTGTTTAAGGGGAAGCTTATTGCCATGCTTATCAACTACTCTGATTGAATCTAGAGAAGATTTGAGATTACTTTTGAACGCGTTAATATATTCCTTACGAAGGTTTTGCTGCTCTATTTTTTCATCATCAGTAAGACCTTCAGTTTTTGATTTTTTAGATAATTCATTTATTCTTTTTATTACATTATCAATCTTATCTCTATCCATTTTGCTACCATCCTTTATATTCAAAAAAGGTATTTCAAATTTAAATCATTTTAAATTTTATTACAAAGGTAAAATATAATCAAGTATCAGTCCAAATCTGGAGTAATTTTGTTTATTACATTTCTTATTCCTTCAGAAATGATGTCCGCCATACCCATAACAACACTTAATCTGGTATTCTGCAAAACTATAAAGTCCATAAAGCCGCCAAAATTAACAATTCCGGTTATAAACATATTTCCTATAGGCTCAAGATCCTTTTTTACGCCGGAGCCTGGCTTTATAGAACCCTCACCTATTGAAATGAATCCCACATGTTCAGCTTCGCCTAAACAGGCGTCTATGGCAACTACAAAAGGATTTTCATACTTTCTTTCAATTAATTGTATCGTCTCATTAAGATTCTTCGCGTGAACGGGGCTTTCAAGGCAACCATGCAAGTATATATTTTTATACCTTAGGTTGGCTAGCTTGTAACCTACCAAAGGGCCTAAGCTGTCTCCTGTTGATCTATCTGTTCCAATGCAGACGAACACAATTGTCTTATAGCCTTCTGTTATGGCTTTTCTAACCTGCATAAGTAAGGTTGAGCTTAAGCTTTCAAGAGCTTCTGGCTTTTTGATATCCACATATTGTTGTTTTAATTTTATTTCAGCTGGCATTGTTTGCTCCTATTATCATAAAGAATCAAGATTGTTTCCTTTATCTGTTTTTTATATTATTACCAAAGAATTAATTTATTATATACAAGCGTATAATAACATTTGCTATAGGAATCGTGATTTGTTATTATTAATATAAATATTGTTGCAATTAGAGTTGTATATAAAAAGCAATTAATCTTTTACATTTGCCTATCGCAAAATAACGTTAAAGCGTTCGTTATTTTGCTCCGTCAAATGTAAGATTAATAGTGCTTTTTATATAGAGAACAGTATTTGTTTACAATAATTATTATTTCCAATATTTACATAACTTTTAATTGAGGTCTTTTAATGAAAAATAACGAATTTAAGCATGAGCTAATCATAGATATAATTAATGGTATGATGGACTGGGTCAGGGTTATTGATAAAGAAAACAGAATTATATTTATCAACAAAGCGATGGCTGAATGCATAAAAGACTATACTCCCGGCGAAATCTGTTACAAACTAATAGGACGTTCGGCTCCCTGCGAGGGTTGTACATCGAGAAAAGCGATTTTTGAAGGCAAATCTTTTATGAAGCATGAAATTATCAATGAACGAATATTTTCTGTCATGAGTTCCCCTGTAAGAAATGACGCCGGAGAAATTATTGCCGCTGTTGAAGTTTTGCGGGACATTACCGAGATTCAGCGTTTACAAGATCGGGTATTAGAACAAAACCAAAAGCTTCAGGATGATCTCACAATTGCCAAAAAGCTGCAATGCAGTCTTCTTCCAAGGGAGCTTCCTAAAGACAAAGTTAAGTTCTCATTTGTCTACCAGCCTTGTGAGGATCTGGGCGGAGATTTTTTAGATATTTTTGAGATAGATAACGACCATATTGGTGTATACATTGCCGATGTGTCAGGTCATGGGGTTCCAGCCTCCATGCTCACGGTTTTTCTGCGTTCTTCAATTGATAAAAAGAGCTTATCTCCTGCTAAGGTTCTGTCTAATTTATACAGAGATTTCAGCGAGAGCAACTTTGATCATGATGTTTATATAACTGTATTTTATGCAATTATTAATTTAAAAGATTACAGCATAAAGTACTCAAATGCAGGCCATAATGTAAGTCCCGTTCTTTTCAATACTGATGACCCTGATCGTTTTGAACTGTTAATAATGCCAGGAATTCCTATCAGTAACTGGTTTGAAACCCCTGAGTATACCGATAGAAATATGTTCTTATCAAAAAATGACAGGTTGTTTTTCTGCACAGACGGCATTATTGAACTTAGAAACTCCAGTGGTGAGCAGTTTGGCGAGGACAGGTTAAGAGACATACTGTTTAAGGATAAATCTGAACCTAGCGGCACACTAAACAGAATTATTACCAGCGCCTCAAATTTTGCTGAAATTGATGATTCTAGAAAAATATCCGACGACATCACTATGGCCTTAATAGAAATAAATTGACAAAACAGCCAAATTTCCTAAACCTTAAAAAATTCGCAGAAGCCCATAAAATCTTAGCTTCTGCGAATCTGTATTTGATAATCTTAATCAATATTAAAATCAACTCTCATTTTAATTTATCCCAAATACCGTAAAGCGTTTATTATCTATCTTAAAAGCTCAATTAATCTACCTCAATGCTTTCAATATAAAACTCTTTACCCGAGTCAGTAAGGATGCCCATTTTTCCGCAGTTCGGGCAATCAAAACCTGTTTTAGGCTTTTCAAACTCAATACCGCATTCACGGCAATGAAACTTGGCATAAACACGCCTAAATTCCAATCTGGCGCCTTCTGCGATGGTCCCCTCGGTAAATATATTGAAGTACATTTGAACCGACTCATCTATTATGGTGGATAAATCTCCAATAACCAGCCTGATAAGGGATATTTTCGACGCTCCAGCCTTTTGAGCTTCTTCCAGAACAATATTTACCAACCCTTTTGTAACAGCATATTCATGCATCAGATATTACCTCTGCCTTTACTCTTGTTTAGGTTTTTCTGCCTGGGGAGCGCTCTGCTGTATGAATTTACTTTTTTCTTTTTCATATGCCGCAGTTTTATACTGGTCGTCCATGATTATGCACTTTTTAGGGCAAGCTTCAATGCAAAGACCGCATATTATGCACTTGTACTGATCTATTTCCCATGATTTTTCAGCTTTATTCACTGCCAATGCGTCTGATGGACACTTTCTTGAACAAATTCCACAGAAAATACATTGGTTTATATCTATTCCGCTGATCTGTCCTCTAATATTTTTAAAGGGTTCTCGCTTTTCAAATGGATACATTCTTGTTGCAGGCTTAGAGCCTAAATTCTTAAATATACTGCCTATCATATCGAACATTCGTCACACCACCTTACCTTTCCGTACAGCTAATGCAAGGATCTATTGTTAAAATTAGAACAGGCACATCCGCAAGTTGACTTCCAGGCAGCATCTTCAAAAGGGTCGGGATATTTGCAAAGGTTGGCGTCCTGACTCTTAACCTGTCCAGGTTCTTTGTTCCATTACCCTTGAGATAATACAGAACTTCACCTCTTGGCTGCTCAACCCTGGAAATAACTTCACCATTGGGAAATCCTTTAACAGGAACACTTATTTCCCCTTCAGGTATCTTTCCAATTGCTTGATTAATAAGGTCAACAGATTGGTATATTTCTCTTAACCTTACCAATGTTCTTGCATAGCAGTCTCCGTCTTTTTCTATTACAGGTTCAAAATCCAACTCTCCATAAGCCGCATAACCTGTTGTTCTGAAATCCTGACTTATTCCGCTTCCTCTTGCCATTGGCCCAACCGCGCCAAACTCATAAGCAGTATTTTTGTCAAGAACGCCAACGCCAACAAGCCTGTGTTTTACTGTATAATCCGCCATGAATACTTTTTCCAGCTTCATCATGTCCTCTTTTATCTCTTCCGATACTGCAATAACTTTCCTAAGAGCTTCCGGAGTCATATCTCTTCTTGTGCCGCCAACTGTGTTAACAGATATTATAACTCTGCCTCCAGCAGTTTCTTCCATAATATCCATAACCTTTTCCCTGTTTCTCCATATTTGCATGAAGAGACTTTCAAACCCAAAAGCGTCAGCAAGAAGTCCTAGCCACAACAAATGGCTGTGAATCCTATGGAGCTCAGCCCATATTACGCGAAGATATCTTGCTCTATCCGGAACCTGAATATTCATCAGGTTTTCGATTCCCTGGCAGTAAGCCTGAGCGTGCATAACGCTGCAGATGCCGCAAATTCTTTCAACAATATATACATTCTGTGTAAACTCTTTTGTTTCGGTCAGCTTTTCCAATCCTCTGTGGACATAACCAATGGCAGGAATTGCTTCTACAATTACTTCATCTTCCATAACCAGCTTTAAATGTACGGGTTCCGGAAGGACAGGATGTTGAGGTCCAAAAGGTATTACTGTTTTGCCCATATTATTTATCCCCCTTCCTTTCTTCAATGACAATCTGCTGCTTTGCCATCGGAGAATTAAGATCATCATCAGATAGGAGCATATGTCCTCCATAATCTATCGCAATGTTTGTAATATTCAGACCAAATAGTTCTTTCATTTCATTTTCCACCAGTATAGCTGAAAAGTAAATATTTGAAATACTTGTTAACTCTTCTTCTTTTTTTACGTTTACCCTGTAATTTTTTAATTCAAGGTTCTTATCAAAGTGATACAGCACATCAAAAGTACCGTTTCCCAAATCAACACAGGTAGCTGTCACGAATCTGTAACCCTTGATCTTCGAATCCTGCGCTTCAATCTGAAGCAGTTCTTTTGATATATCAAACGCATTCTCTATCATACAAAACCTCCAAAGGTTCAATTTCTGAATTGATATTCATATTAAATATCATAGTCAATTAATCTCTCGTGTCCTTTTCAAAGCAGCATTAAACTACTTTTTCTTAACTTTCGCCTTCTCATTCATTTTTTCCAAAGCCATAACAATACCGTCCATTATAGCCTCAGGTCTTGGGCAGCAGCCAGGCACATAAACATCAACTGGCAGAACGTTTTCAACGCCGCCGATTATGTTGTAACATTCCTTGAACACGCCGCCGGTACAAGCGCATGCCCCAACAGCAACAACCGCTTTAGGGTCAGGCATCTGGTCGTATATATTTTTTAATACGCGGACATTCTTTTTATTTACTGAACCTGTAACAACAAGCACATCAGCATGTTTTGGATTACCTACATTGACAATTCCAAAACGCTCAACATCATACATTGGCGTGAGGCATGCGAGTGTCTCAATGTCGCAGCCGTTACAGCTTGTGCAGTCATAATGTATAATCCAAGGTGATTTCTTTCGTGATTTTTCAATAATTCCCATTGTTCCACTCCTCTAAAAGGGTACTCTTATTTTAAATAGAGCCAGATAATGTTAGTCATTGCCGCTCCGATTCCGATAACCCAGGTTAATTTCAGCATAAGCTTCCAGGTGATTCTGGCGCTTATATTGTCAATGAGCATTTCTAAGAAGTAACAAACCAGCGCTATAATAATACCTACCCAAATCGGCTTCGCGAAAAACAGGCTGATGAGCGAAAGCAGTAATACTAAATCATACCAGTGCGTTAATTCTATTATTGCCAATTGAGGTCCTGAAAATTCCGTTGTCAATCCTTTAATCAATTCCTGATGTCCATGATGCGATGTTGAAAAGTCAAAGGGCGACTTTCTGAGCTTTATTGTAAGGACATATATAAATGTTAAAAATACAAGCGGTAAAGTAAACAACAAAGGTCTATCATTTTCAAATATGCTTGATATCATAAAACTCTTATTTGTCATATAAATTCCTACAACCATTAAAAGTAAAACAGGCTCATAAGCCATCATCTGTATGAGCTCTCTCTGCGCCCCAATTTTACTGTAAGGCGAACGGACACTCATAGCTCCCATGATAAGGGACACGCTTGAAAAAGCAAGAACGAATATAATCATAAGTAAATCCTGCTTTAGCACAAGCATAACAATACAAACGATTGAGAAGAACAAATGTCCCAGCACATAAACCATTTGAGTCTGATTTACGGTTATTCTCTCCTTGCCCAAAAGCTTAAAGAAATCATAAAAGGGCTGCAATATGGGAGGGCCGTATCTGTTCTGCATTCTTGCGCTTATAATTCTGTCTACACCGGAGAGGAACCCTCCAATTATCGGAGCCGCTACTATAGCTACGATAATCGTAATTATATTTTGTAAATTTAATATACTAGTCATCAGATTACCACCCCGAACATAATTAAAATAATTGCTCCAGCAATGAGATTGGTCCATAGTGTCAGATTACTTTCTCCGAACACTCCGCTTAAATAGTAGTTGCGAACAATAACATGATCAATTTTATCTCCAGGGCTGATAAATTCTATACCCCTTGTATCGCTTGTGTTTTCACCGCAAAGGTATGGCGTTTTCATGGTTTCCGGCTTTGCTTTATTCATGAAGATAGGCACCAGGAGCATTACAATGAATACAACGGCAAACAGATAAACTATTCCAAAGCCGCCTACAACACCGCCGTTTATCCATAACCCGCCATTAATTCCTTCAATATACTGATCTCCGACTATCTGAAGGTTAATTATATGCGGTAGAATCAATTTGTTAAATATTGGCGCTACGCTCACACTGCAAGCCAAAACTGCAATAAAAAGTATTGATAGAGCAGTTCTTATAGATAGCGATAATTTTTCTCCCTGTATCTTTGTCTTATATGACATAGTAAGTATAATACCTATCCATTTTGCCCAGAAAACAACTGTAAACGCGCTTCCCAATATGGTCAGTATTAATACAACTGGCGAACGTTCCACAGATGCTTCGATAGCCAACCATTTGGATATCAATACTCCGAATGGAGGGAGCAGCATTGAAATCATGCCTATAACTGTAATAACCGCAGTAAAAGGCATCCTCTTCATAAGGCCTTGCATATCTTCTATATCTCTGCTTCCGATTCCCTGCTCGATTGTTCCTACACATAGGAAAAGGAGTCCTTTCGACACTGCGTGGAATATGATAAGAAGTATTGCGGCTCCTAGAGCGACCGGATTTCCAAGACCAGCGCAGCACACAATCAATCCGAGGTTTGCGATTGTAGAATATGCCAGAACCCTTTTACCATTACTCTGACTTATGGCAATTGCCGAACCCGCAAGGAATGTAAAGCCTCCTACTATTGCAATTACCTTGCCGAGGGTTGTGCCATAATAAGCCGGAGCCAATCTTACAATAAGATATACGCCTGCTTTAACCATTGTGCTTGAGTGAAGCAGCGCCGATACAGGCGTTGGGGCCACCATGGCGCCCAGCAGCCAGCTCTGGAATGGAAACTGAGCTGATTTTGTAAAACCGGCAAAACACAATAATCCAATGCCTATCGGGAATATTGTGCCAAAGTCGGCTAAAGATTCTACTCTGGCAATTTGATCTAATGCAAGGGTCTCTTTTACCTTGTAGATAATAATTATTCCAAGTATAAACCCAACTCCGCCTAACATATTTAACAGCAAGGCTCTTGTAGCGTTTTTGACCGATTCTTTATTACCGTCATGGGAAATAAGCAGGAATGAACAAAGAGTTGTGACTTCCCAGAAGAAATAAAGCCACATTAAATTATTTGTCATTACCAGAGCATTCATTGAGCCAAGGAAAACAAAAAGTATAACAAAGAACCGTGGTTGTTTTGACTTTTTAAGATGTAAATGGTGTTCATGCTCTTTCATATAGCCAATAGCAAAAATTGTGATGATAGGACCTATGATAGATACCAAAAGAATCATTATAAGTGAAAGGTAGTCAATAATAAATGCTTGTTCAACTTCTTTCGGACGGATTAAAATTTCAAAAATTAAAAGTGGTATTAGCTGCAAGAATGTCAAGCCTACTATAAGTGGTTTTTTTAGCCTGACCCCAATAAAAATAAAATAAATAAATAGTAGAAAATCAAGTATCTTTATAACCAATTCGGTAGACATTGCGGCAAAATCACGCAATTCAATGGTTATTTTACCACCATTATCAAATAATAATTTTACAAATTCCCCCGCAACGGCAAACATAATAAGAGCTGTAACAACAACTATAATGTTTCGTACGGGCGCTTTACGAAAAATATAACACAATATTGCGCTTACAGCAGGTAATAAAATTGCTACAGCCAACAGTTTGAGTTCCACTGCATCCACTCCTTTCAAATAGTAACCAAAATCTTTATATTAACAAAATAAACCTTACTTGGTCATATAAACAGAATAAAATATTCATAAAAGGAGATAATATTGAATAACCTTAGTAATTGCATTTATAAAATATTAATGCTGCTAAGCCTTAGCTGATACACAATTAACTTTGGATTTCTTTATTAAATATCATTATGATATCTATTCCAGACTCCGCGTAGCCTATTCTGAAAAAAGGTTAAAAAAACCCCTACTATATTATAGTTTTAAGCTTAAACTAAGTCAATTATAGTTTTTATAAGTTTGATAAATATTTATCTATTTTTCTAAAAATATTTATTATTGGTTGTTATTTCTTTAATTATAGAATAATTTGTGATATAAAGATAACATGCGCTTGAAAAACCATATATTCAACTTAATTGGGAGGACATTGGTTTCATATGGAAATAAATACTTATGCATTAACTCCAAAAATCCATGAAAAATTCATGAAGCAGGCTTATAACGAAGCGCTTAAAGCATATAAAAAGCTTGAAACTCCCGTAGGAGCCGTTATCGTTTTGGACGGCAAAATAATTGCAAGAGGACATAATAAAAGAGAATCCAATCAGGATCCAACCTTGCACGCAGAAATTATAGCAATAAAAAAAGCAGCCAAAAAGCTTGGTTCCTGGCGCTTAACCGATTGTGACATGTATGTGACTTTAGAACCCTGTCCGATGTGCGCAGGGGCTCTTATTCAATCCAGAATCCGAAACCTCTTCTTCGGAGCCTTTGACCCGAAAGCTGGAGCTGCTGGTTCGGTAATTAACATACTGGCATTGGAAAAGTTCAACCATAAGGTGGAAGTAATAAATGGCATTATGGAAGACGAATGCTCAAAAATACTGAAGGATTTTTTTAAAGAGCTGCGTTTGGCCAATAAGAGCTCAAATAGATAACCAAATGTAAAATTAGTTCCTATATCAGTTCGCTTTGAAAATCCCTTTTTCGGCTGTTTAGCGCAACTAAAACTTTAAATTTGGTTATCTTTAGATTATTTATACTCTCTACCTGCCAACAATATTGCTGATCAGCACAGCTGCTTCCGCCCTTGTTGTATAAGCCTTTGGAGCTAGGACGCCGCCAGCTTTTCCATTTATTATCTTTTCTCCGTATAAGGCTGCCATACTTGACAACGCATAACCCGAAACTTTAGATACATCGCTAAAATCCTTCAGAATATCAGTTGCGCTTCCGTTTAAGGGTTTATTCAACGTTATCAGCGTTCTGGTAATTATAACAGCAGCGTCTTCTCTTGTTATAGGCTTATTAGGATAAAAATAATTCAGGTTGTTGCCGGATATTATACCGAGGTTTTTCGCGGACATTACTTCTTTATAAAACCAATCCCTCGCGTTAACATCCTTAAATGATCCTGCCACTACTGCAGTATCAGGTTTAAACGCTCTGAATATAAGGACTACAAATTCCGCTCTGGTTATTTTATCATTTGGGTAAAACATCCCATCTGCTTTTCCTTTTATAATACCTCTCCCGGTCAGGCTCTCGATAGCGTTCTTTGCCCAGTTCACTGTATTAATATCGTTGTAAATCGGACTATCTTTTGTCTTTGTTGACTTAATATCGGTGAAAAAACTATAGCCGTTTCCATTGTAGGCCCTTACCCTATAAAAATATTCCTGGCCCGGTTTAAGTCCCTTGTCCGTAAAAGTAGTCGTGTTTTGCGCAACTTTTGCAATCTCTGCAAATTCGCCATCATCGCCATTTCTTTCAATAGAAAATCCCATCTCATTATCCGAGTTATCCTTCCAGGTAACTTTGATTTCTGTCGATGATAGAGCTGTAAGGCTGAGTCTTGAAGGATCCTCCGGATTTATAAGGGATACCAGAAGCTCGTTGCTGCAAGAATAGCTATTATATGTTTGGTTATATGCTTTAATTCTATATATATAATTTGTTGAACTATCTAAATTTGATACATTGAAGCTTGTTACATCCTGGGACAAGGATGCGATTTCAAGCCACTTTCCGCTTATATTATCCTTTTTTTCAACCTTAAAGCCGCTCTCATTGTTTGAATTATCCTTCCAGATTAACTTTACGGTGGTGTCATCTATGCTTGAATATGTTAACTCACTTGGCGCTAATGGAGCGTTTAAGGTTGATACAACTGTGTTTGAATAAGCGGAATATACATCATCCTTGCTGATATACGCCCTTATTTTGTACGAGTATTGAATCTGCGGAGTTATATCACTGTCCTTATAACTTCTGGCATTGCTATCCAGAGTCATCAACAGTTCCCAAGTCTGACTTCCAGCAGTAAGACGCCAAATCTCAAAACCCGATTCGTTTGGAGAATTGTCCACCCAGCTTAAGTCAATTCCTGAAGAATCAGATACCGAAGCTGTAAGCCCCGATGGAGCAGCAAGGTTTACGCAGGTAACATTGATTTCTTGGGAATAATCCGATTCATTATATTGATTTTTTGCTTTTATCCTGTATGTATACTTTGAATTTGGGATAAGGGACGTGTCTGTCCATTTCGCTGCATTTACATCTGTCTTGCCAACCTGAGTAAATTCGCCTTTTGACGTCTTTCTTTCAATAATAAAATACGCGTCATATGAACTCGGCGTCCATACAAGATCGATCTGGGAAGCCGAAGGTGAACTGCCCGAAAGGTTATAAGGAGTTATGATCCTTGTAAAAGCCCCAATTCCTGTATCATCATTAGGATAGCTCTGTGAATATATATTCGCCGAGTAATATATCTTCACTCTATAGAAATACTTTGTATTATCGGCTAAATCATTATCTTCATATATTGTTGTTCCATCAACATAACCGATTTCCTCCCATTCTCCCAACTCTGTCATCTTCCTTTCAATAACAGTCCTGAAATTTCCCAGAGCTGAAAGGGACCACGTAAGCTCCATCTGAGTCGGCGAAACGACATCAACCTCCAGAGAGTCGGGATTTACAACCGTATTGGTCGTCGTGGATACTTCATTGGAATAGATTGTTGTACTTGTTGACGAATTAATAACTAAGATTCTGTAAGTATATGTATGCCCGGTTGTGACAGTGTAATCCGAATATGTAACTTTATCAGAGGCTACCGTGGCCAACTGAGAGTATTCGCCTGAATCCACCTTTCTCGAGACAATGTAACCTTCTTTGCCAGTTGCGCTGTCATCCCACTTAAGGTCTATCTTTGACGAGTTGACAACATTTAAGGTCAGAATCGAAAATACGGAAAATGCTTCTTTCCCCGTGTCATCAGCAGGAAATGTTGAAGAATAAATATTTGCTCCGTACTTCGCTTTTATTCTATAAAAGTAATGAACATTGGCAGAAACTGAATAATCGTAATAACAAAGGGTTGACGCCGCCACTTCGCTTAATTTGCTCCATGCGCCTCCTTGCGTCTTTCTCTCAATTACTGTAACAGTTGATATGTTTGCAGGATAGGTCCATGTAAGTTTAACCAGAGACGAAGACATCACAGCTGCTTCCAATGAGTTCGGAGCCTTGATATTGTCAGGCGTTATTGTCACTTCGTTCGATGGGGAAGATGAATTTCCAAAATAATTATACGCCCATACCCTGTAAGTATAGCTATGTCCGCTTACAGTAGTCTTATCATCATATGTTGTAATATTCACGGCTGTAGTCCCTATTTCGACAAAGCTCCCTGAATCAGTTTTCCTTTCTATTCTGAATCCCGATTCATTCGCTGCTGCGTCAGTCCAGCTAAGGCTCTTAAGCGTATCGGAAGTATTGGAAAGCGTAAGATTTGTCGGAGCTGCGGGAATCGCCGCAGCAATACTATATTCTGTTCCTGAAATTTTATTTGTAGCTGAATCATATGCTGTAACTCTATAACTATAAACCGTCCCGGGTACAACGCTGAAGGTGTCGCTGTACGAATCAGTTGTTTTCGGCAGTGAAGCAATCACAGAATAACTTCCATTTCCCGCCTTCCTTTCAACATTTAAAACCGATTCATTTTCCAAGTCAATGGTCCAGTTTAAATTAATGCAATTCTGGCTTTCAAAAGCGCAGGTAAGTTTTGTTGGAGCCGCAGGTTTTGCAACGCTCTCGGAAACATTGCTGTATCCTGTATACGCGCCTGAGGTTTTGGCGACAACTCTGTATCTGTATAATCCTGTCGTCGGAAGCGCATCATTAACGCTCGAGCCTGTCTGGCCAAGCTGAGAATTAATTGTTTGCCACGCCCCCCATGAATCAGTGTATCTTGATCTTTGGAGCTCAAAATTGGATATGTTAGCATAGCTTCCCCATGATACCGTTGCAATACCATTATTGACCACGGCTGTAATGACCGGTGGATCTATGGGAAGTACGCTTACCGGATCAGAATCCAAAGACATATGACCGTTTGAATCTGTTGACACGACAACATATTGAACCTGCTGACCTTTAACAATTCCCGGATCTGAAAATGAGCAGGTATTAGCATTTCCTGTAGCGCTTGCTATACTTCCCGTTCCTCCAACCACCTTAATACTGCTGCCGGTCAAAACAAAAGAATTGTTTTTCCATGTCAGTGCAACATTATTTGTATTAATGTCAAAAACAGCTGAAAGATTGGTAGGTTTTATCATCTGCGCGGTAGTAACGGTCGCAGCCGCCGATACAATTTCAACGGTCATTGCCTGGTCGGAGTATGCCCTTATAGTATAACTATACTGAGTCTCAGGTATAAGCCCAGCTCCGTTTGCTCCTGTATCGGAATAACTAGTATAATACTTATCGCTATTTACATCTATTGTTTTTATCAAAACGTCCCCTGAACCGCTGTTTCTGAATATTTTGTAGAACAAGCAGTTAGGAACCAAGTCCCAACTTAAATTTATCTGGGAATCCGGGTTGCTCACTGCCTGAACAGCGTTTACATTGAACGCGGCAAAGCTGCTGTTATTACAAAATATTATAACGGAACCTGTAAAAATAATTAATATAATAAGTTTTATATAGAAATATTTATAAGAATATCTCATCGCAAACACCCTCCGGGTACATACATATATATATAAATATTTCGGCTAATTCTCAATATTTTTTTACTAGATAAAAAGCAATTAATCTTTTACATTTGCCTATCGCAAAATAACGTTAAAGCGTTCGTTATTTTGCTCCGTCAAATGTAAGATTAATAGTGCTTTTTATATAGATAAACGCCCTAAGTACAATTAATTTTGCGGATGTTAATAAATTTTACCATATTGACATACGGGGATGTATATTGTAACATATATGAGTATATGACCGTTTAATTTTATGTGGAGAGATGGTTGAGCTGGTCGAAGGCACCTGACTCGAAATCAGGAGAACGTGTGAGCGTTCCGTGGGTTCGAATCCCACTCTCTCCGCCAAATAGTAAAAGCCAGATATTTCAAGCTTCTTGAGTATC
>JAUZPS010000589.1 GCA_030705945.1 Bacillota bacterium | reverse complement strand
TATTAACGAGTATGAGCCGTGGTAAAGTAATAAGTACTGAACTGTGACTTGCGCGCTTCTCTTAAAATACTTTATTTAAGGCAGTATCAAAAAGAAACCTGTATACTTGGCGTTTCAAAAACTTGATTTAACCAGTTTTCGTTATACAAAACCTGAACAGGGGAGTTTTTTGAAACGCCTCCATAAACCAATTTCTGTGGTTGGTTATCTATATATTAAATCCTATTTTTACTTTACATAAAAATATTAAGTTAATATGGAACTTTTATAAAATAAGTCAGTCTAAATTAGTAGAAGTCAAATAAATTTGGGAAGGTGAACATAATGAATATAAAATCAAAGTGGATTTGTATTTCTACTACAGCATTGCTTACATTAACAATTGCAGGAAATAGTTTTGCTGTTAAAACTACTTTTACAGACTTGACAAATATTAGTGAAAAAGAAAAGATTATTGAGCTTCAGAAAAATGGTTATGTAAACGGCGTGAGTAGCAGTCTGTTTGCTCCTAAGGGCGCAGTCACGGTTGCAGAGAGCATCCAACTTATTGTCAAAGTATTAGACCTCAATTTAGATGCTGTAAGATTTATTAAAGAGCCTAAGGCGACTGACTATTTCAAAAAAGCAAAGAATGACGCATGGTATGCAAATGCGCTTATCACCGCGTCAGTGAACGGTCTGGATTTTCCGTCGGATATTGATCTAAGGAAGGAATTGTCGAGAGAAGAGTTTACATATTATCTGGTAAGATCAATGGAATTGCATGAAAAGTTGCCTATGATTAAAATTGTTCCTCCTAAGATTGCTGATGAGGATAAAATATCAGTTAATTATGAAGGAGCCATACAACGCGCGATTGTTTATGGAATAGTTAAGCTTGATAAAGATGGAAAATTTAATCCGAAAGCCAAAATGACGAGGGCAGGAGCCGCAGAACAAGCCTACAATGCGCTTGAATATCTGAAGGCGCATAAATCTCAAGCGCAAGATCCTCAACAAGGGCAAGATGCGCAACAAGGGCAAGATCCACAATAGGAAGGGATAATCACCTGCGAAAGTTCTGAATCTGTGATAATATCATTCCAGAAAACATCAGAATACAGCCAACTACTCCCATAGAGTTTAGCCGTTCATTTAGCAGAACAAAACCTCCAAGCGCGGCAAAAACAGTCTCAAGGCTTAGAATAATTGCCGCATGGGAGGGGTTGGCATTTTTTTGACCGACAATCTGAAGAGTGTATGCTATACCTACAGAACATAATCCACCATAAAGTAATGGTATCCTTGCTTGATAAATGCTTTCGATGGCTATTTTCTCAACAAACAAAGCAGTGATTATGCTAAGAGCAGAACAAACAAAAAATTGAAGACACGCCAATTTTAATACGTCAACTTTTCGAGAAAAA
The DNA here is from genome assembly GCA_030705945.1 of Bacillota bacterium. Classification (GTDB taxonomy): domain Bacteria; phylum Bacillota; class Clostridia; order Acetivibrionales; family DSM-2933; genus Pseudobacteroides. The sequence continues at coordinate 1,716 of JAUZPS010000589.1, read as the reverse complement.
TGATCAATCAATAAAATGTGAACAGACCATAGAACAGCTCCTGCCAACTCATACAAATCGCCTCGAGATATGGAAAACCGCTCGTTTACAGAAAGAAAATACAGACCTAATACAGCGATTATTGCTCCTATCCAGGTGAATATTCCAAATTTATGCTTTAAGAATATTCCAAAAATAGGCACCAGCACTATATATAAGCCGGTTATAAAAGCGGCTTTGCCTGCGGTTGTTTCAATTAATCCAATCTGTTGCAACGTGGCTGCAAAAAATAAGCATAAACCCACAAATATACCCGCTAATAACAGTTCAGTCCGCTTGCTGGGAGTGGTCTTTTCCGAATTCTTATTCTTAATTTTAAAGTGTAAAAATAATATTAGCGGAATGAGGGATAAGCTGCCTAACGCAAACCTTATACCATTGAATGTAAAAGTGCCCATATATTGGATGCCTACCCTTTGAGCAACAAAAGCAAAGCCCCATATAATTGCTGTAATGAACAATAATATATTTGAGCTCAAATAATATTTTTTCATATGTTTTCTCCGATCATAAGGTTTGCTGATAAAGCGCATCATCGATTATTAAATATAACATAATCAAAATTATAGAAGATACCAGTAAATGCTGGAAGCTTTAGCAACAATTCTTTGATTATATTAATTATTGAAAGCGTTGATATATCTTGTTTATAGATTTTTGCGCGAGCTTTTTTTGTACTATACAACATTATAATCTATAATGTCAAGAATACCTTTTTATAAATGTTGACATAAAAATAACCAACATTATAAAAAATTATTTTCATAATGTTGGTTAGGGAGTTTCAAAAAATTCCTTGTTCAAGTTTTGTATGATGAAAGCCCATTATATCAAGTTTTTTAAACTCCCAGTTGCTAAGTTTTTTTGATACTATCTTACCCGGTCTAATTAGTTAGATAAAAAGCAATTAATCTTTTACATTTGCCTATCACAAAATAACGTTAAAGCGTTCGTTATTTTGCTCCGTCAAATGTAAGATTAATAGTGCTTTTTATATAGATAAACCCTTGATGGATTTATCATTATAGTTGTACATCATTTTATACTTTCATAGAATGTAATTGCAACACTGCCTGATCCGGATGCCGGATTTGAACTTAAATATAAATTGTTATTTAAATATGAATATTTACTATCTGCGCGAACTTCAAAAGTAGGTACAAGATTTCCAAACTGACCGCCATTTCTTACAATAATTATTTCTCCGTCATTTGTCTGCCAAAGGTATCTCGCGCCAATTGTCATAGGATTCGAAAGATTCTGATAATCAGCTCCAGCAGACAGTATCTTGGCAGTAATTTTTCCGGTCACAGATCCACCGGTTATAGGTATTATATTTCGGTTAACACCCATCTTACTTGCTCCAACAGACTGACTTGCTCCAATATTAACCGATTCAGTAATGAATTGATTACCGTTTTTTTCCGAAGATGACTTCCTATAATCCCATGGTTGATCCTGAACATCAGACGGTTCAGTCACTGTAACAGTATTTGTTGAATCTGGTTTAATACTTACGCCAGAAACATCATAAACACTTATTTTCATTGTCTTAGCTGCTGAATCTATCACACGTCTGCCAACATATTTGCCGGAATTGAGCCAGTTGTATGCGCTAGAGTTTGGAGCTTCAAAATCCGGCGCCATTCTTATATCGTTTTGATTTGCGGCTGTGCC
>JAUZPS010000588.1 GCA_030705945.1 Bacillota bacterium | reverse complement strand
TCATCTGTAACAATCCTTGGTCTTCCTGATACCAGTATTGTTACCACAGGCAGCCCGGTTGCTTTGGCATAACTAAGTTGGTTTTCCAAAATCTTTTCATCTAACCACTCCCTTTATAATTTATTCATCTTGATTTTACTATGAGTACCAGATTTAAACATCTGACTTTTTTCGGCTATTTGGTGGATTTTTTTCATATTTTTCCCGCTCCTCTCCCATCAAGGACAGACCTCCTCATTTATGCCGCTTTATTGGACCAAATCTTTTAAGTTTTTAATTTCTTTGATACAATAGGTTCTATCAAGCTCCCTTCCCGCTTCAAGGTCTGTAGGAATAGGAGTAATTACATCCATTTCATCAATATACTCTTTATTATCATCAATATGATTTTTAATGATCAGAAGCTTTACCCACTGATTTGGATATTGTATTCTAACTTCCTTCCAAGTCATAGTATTACCGCCTTTCTTAAACTAACTTTATTTTACCTCAATGAGTATATTTTCAAAACACTAAGATTTTGATAAACTGGCAATACGTAAGTTAGAACCCTTGCAGAAATCAGAAATAGCACTAAAGACTATTTTATCCAAATTGATTTTCCTTTTTTCTGCCCTCGCCCACTTTTAAAAAGTTATGAAAGTCCGCAGAAGATTGCTTCTGGAAAGACATTAAGGAATATCAGAGGTGTAGTCTGCATTATAACTGCATTTATAAATTATACGCTTTAATTACAATAAGTATTGGAAGGACTTCCCAGACTTTTCGATTTCAAATTTGTAGATTGTTCTAATGGTTAATATATTTTATAATATAATTAAGTAAAATTTGGGAGGTTTTCTATGAATGAATCAAAAAAGTGTCCTAACTGTAAATTGATCAATCCGGAAGAAGCTGTATTATGTGATTGTGGTTATAATTTCGAGCTTAATAAAGTAGATAGAAACAGAAATGTAGGGCCAATAAAGACTAATTATGCAGGATTTTTTCTTAGAGTACTTGCATATTTTATAGATGTTATTCCTATGATGATTATATTAATTTTGTTTTTCCTTATATTCACAGATATTAAAGATGTTTTTATTAAATACTTAGATAATCCACATGACTTACAAGCAAGACAAGATTTTTTATATAACTATCAAAATAAAATTAGAAATATTTCAACTTTGCTTTGGATAGTATATTCAATAATATTTGAAGCATCGCCATTACAGGGAACTTTAGGGAAAGCGCTATTGAAAATTAAAGTTTCAAATATTGATGGCAGTAGAATAACAATAGGAAAGGCTGTCATAAGAAATATATTTAAGCTTGTGTCAGGATTTATTGTTTTTATTGGCTTAATTATGGTTGCAATAACTAAAAACAAACAAGGTTTACATGATATAGTAGCAAAAACGGTAGTGTTAAAAAAATAAACGGGTGGTATCATAATCATGGTATAGGTAGGTTTATATCGGAGGATAGCTACTTTGGAAAAGATTCCGATCCATCAAGTTTAAATAGTTTTCGCATACTAAGATGGTTAAACAGCTTAGTATCAATATCTATAGGGATTGTATTATTAATTTAATTTATATAAAATCTGGTACGAATTAATGAAAAAGATTTTGGCAATAGCGGAGAAGGTATTTAATTTACCTAAAAAATCAGTAAATATACCTCCATTAGACTCTATTGGAGATATATATAATTTGCCTGACAAATCGCAGCAAAAGGAGGCTATAAATGAAAGTAAGATTACCATTTATTAGTCCGCTTGTTATTATAATAATTTTAATTGGTGTGTACTTTTTCGCCAGTATAGACAGAGGAACGATTAACAATACTATACAAAATAGTAAGATAAAAAGTAATGATTCGAAAACAAAAATTGCTGACATAACAAAGATTAAAGCTGTTTCTCCTATAACTAATGAAGATTTTGTTATCAAGGATAAAAATAACGATATTGAATTAGGTGGAAAATATGGAGATTTAAAAACTAATGAGAAAATCACAAAGACTGTTCCTGATAATGAGATTCATGCTTACTTTATCTATATATTTGAAAATTTTAAAATACTTACTCAACCATGTGGGGATACTAGCAGCATCATAGGAAGTATTACCTTAACAACACCTATCATCCAAACTTCGAGAGGGATTAGAATAGGTGATACTAAGACTGAGGTTGCTAAAAAATATGGCAACCCAGATGACACCAGTACAGCGGATTCAATTACGCCTGGACAATATGTCTATCGCTATAATGGCAAATTTTTGACATTTATTGTTGATAAAATTGGAAAAGTAGTTGGCATAAGATTTGAATCGGTTTAATGAAAATAATGTATGCTAATTTACAGTTGGGGCTTGTAGGCAGGTCTTCTGGTGGAGGCAAAATAGCATATAAAAGTACTCATTGTTTTTAAACTTTGTATACAAGCGCATCCAGAGTTCATACAAAGCAAAACCGATAAATCCCACGATGTATAATTACCACCACATCGTGGGATTATTCTACATGTCAACTGTAAAATTATTTTATATAAACTTATAATTATAAAATAATAAGATAATATTATATTATGAAGCAACACTAATTCCCCGGCTATCTTCGTGTTCACTAAACTCGTGAACACACGCTCAAAAGCGGAAGTAATTTTTCAAAATTCCTTAGTCAAGGAATTTTTCCTGCGCATTTCTGAATTCAACAGGGTTGAGTGTATCAACAAAATAATGATCCATTTGATTTTCAGCTTCGCAGCTTCTTTGATAAAACCAGTATCTGACTTTTTCTTCAACTTCGTTATCGGCGCCTTCCGCTTTATATGGATAAACTGCAACTAATTCTCTTGACTTACTGTCTCTTAATCCGACTCTTCCTGAAGCTTCAAACTTTCCTTTAAATTTATTTTCCATATGAATCTCCTAAAATTTTAATTTTGATTTGTTTATGCTATATATTTTGCAATAAACATTTTACATCCATTTTTTATATTGCAAAATATATACCTTGATTCATAAGTTGCGAAAAGTTCAGCTTTGATAGTAAAATGCAGACGTATTAAATGCATTTTTAATGTAAAATCTTTTTCGCAACTTATACAGTGTAAATGCAGAACTCTATTTTTATATAGTTTAGGAAAATT
>JAUZPS010000587.1 GCA_030705945.1 Bacillota bacterium | reverse complement strand
TCAATTTAACATTTATCTTGGGTTATTTCAATACTTCTAATAAATTCCTTATGAATTCAGTAATTACTTTATATCAACTGTATAGTATATAGTATGTAGGATATTTTCCCCCAGTAATATTATATTTAACGAGTAATATTATATATAACAGGAAAAACTTGTTCTAATTTGGATAGAATTATATCATATATATTGGATTTTAGTTATTCTGGAGGTTTTACATATGAAATATTCGCAGGGGCAATGCGTGAAATATAAAAAATATTCCGCTCAAATTGTTTTTTGCTATCCTTCCTACAAGAAAGACAAGGACGCCTACACTATTAAGTTTGTCAAAGGCGGTATGGAATTTCACAGGCTTTGTTTCGAAGACGAACTTTCTGAAGAAAATCAATTAAGGTTTGAAGATATCTTGAAATATAAATAACCAAATGTAAAGTTTTATATCGTTCGCTTTGAAAAGCCCTTTTTCAGCTGCTCAACGCAACTATATAAAACTAATTTTACATTTGGTTATCTATAGAATAAAGGAAATCAATATTTCACAACTGTAACTGTTATGATTTACTTAGCCGAACTCATTTAACCGCTTATTGTTTTATTAAAATTGTTGGCAATAATGATTACATCAGCCATATTTATTGCATTATCGCTATTTAAGTCATATGCTGCTTTATAATTTCCATCTCCAACAACGCTATTGAATGCTTTTGCCAAAAGTATAACATCCGCCATATTTACTACCTTGTCGCCATTTAAATCCGGTCCGGGTTTAACAGAAGAAGGTATTGGTGTATTTGTAGGAGATGAAATCGTTTGTGTTGGCGTTGTCACTACAGGTGTAGTTCCATCAGGCTCAGTGCCGCCTACAAGAACGCCTGCATCATAAACACAAATATTATCAGTCTTTACAGTTTTTCCTGTCCAATTGTCCTTTTCAATGCTCAGACCAACATGGCTCCAGTCATCGGTTGGATTCCAACTATTTTGCCATGCATAAGTACCCAACGCAAACTGGTATTTCTTATTAGAATTAGCAATAACGAAATCTGGCCAAGTTATTTCAATATAGTAAATTTTACCTTTATACAAATGAGGACCTGAAAGAGTAGCCGCATAACTCGTTTCTGCTGCGGTCTGATCATATAACTGCCTCATTTCTATGCTGTTAGGGTCTAGTGAGGACATTCCTGTAGAATCAAAATAATATCTTACCGAAATATTTTTTGAAGTTTTTCTCACGTTAGAACATACATAGAGCGTTACTTCAGTTGCTTTTGGTCCATCGGACTGTACTATATCAACACCAAATGCCTCAACCCAATATGAAGAACCTCCTGGATTATCATCAGGATTATCTATATTGGCTTTTGGCGGGAAATCCGGCGTAACAGTCATTGAAGAATCTCCAAAATATCTGTAAAGACCTGCGCATGCTCCAACAAATGCGGCATTGTAGTCTATTGTAACTTCATTGTAGATATAATCTGCTGTAACATCATTATGTTCATCATTAGCGCCTGGTCCGCCAACTAAAGCCCCATATAGCACATATTTCTGTGGTGAAGTATCCTCACATCTTGAGAGACCTGATGCTGCTCTATGATGTGGAAATTTTGCGGAAATATCACTGTATCCTACGATATAGCAGCGATTAATTGGATTTTGCCCCATCAGATATTGCATTTGTGATTTTGCCCATTCGCCATATTTTGATGGTTTGTCGCCATGATGTTTGTCGTAAACAAGAGCTAACAACTGAGTAGCTGTATTATATCTTGCGGAACCCCATTGATTGAGGAATGCGTATCCACCCGGTGTTATTTTAGGAACAGTGCCATTCATCCAATTATCTACCGTTTTTGCTATCTGACTCCAAAAATCTATAGTTTCATAAGGACTCTTGTTAGTAGCCTTTTTGTATCTATCTTCAAGCACCTGTCCATCTTTATCATATAAATCGTTAATTTCACTTAAAATACATGTTGTACCTGCCCACACATCATTCCAGCAATGTGTCCAGCAGGATGGCGCATAATAATCAAAATATTTAAACGCCTCATCTAAATAATGATCATCCTTTGTCGCCAAATAGAGCCACGCTGCAGCCCAGCAATAGTCATCCTGCCATTTTGACGAAGCGTAATACCCCTTAGGACCGTCATCATTACAACTTTTGTTACTGCATCTCTCAGCAAACTCAAACAAGGCTTTTGAGTATTTTAGGCTCTTTTGCGCGTAGTCAGGATCTTCATTTTTAAAATTCATATAGTTTACTGCAAGAGCAGCTGCCGTTGCCGAAACACAATCGGTTGAAGGGAGCTCGTCAGTAGCAAACCAACCTTTTCTAGGCATTTCATCAACTTCAGGCGCATTCCAGTATCTATGGTCAATATCACCATCACCTACTTGATAGCAGAAAGCTATAGCTTTTCCTGAATTGTCCAGATATGTACACTTCATGTAATAATCATTAAAATATCTTAATATTGTTTTAATGTGCTTATCCTGTCCTGTAGCTTCATATTGAGGCCTGAATTCATAAAATCCCCATCCTAATGTAGAGCCGGCATATGCTTCAGGCATTCCGAATTTCACATGGTCACCTGCATCATGGAAACCACCTGCAACATCAAGTTTACCATCTCCATCAGGATCAAGTATACTTTTATTAGCGCTGATGAAACTTGCTGACATATTGGTGTTTGTGGTATCAAGTGGAAGACTTGCGTCATACACATGGCAATCACTTCTCCAATTGTAAAGACTATTTTCATCAACACCGGTGCCACACATATTAGCATCGTAGAAGAATTGAGAATACTGCAATGCTTTTGCGTAGTTAAATTCCAGACTGGCAGCATTAAGAGTAGTAGGAGTAGTAAGTGTTGCAGCAATGATAACAACGCTCAAAATAAAAGAGCCAGCTTTTTTTGTAAACTTTTCTATCTTCTTCATTACATCCCTTCCTTTCAAAAATTTGAATAATTTGGCATTATTAAATATGTTCAAAACACCTCCGCGACATTGATTTGATTACTTTCTCTTTAAAATAATATTACTATATTTTCATTTGACAAACAATTAACTATATTGTCAAAATAGCTATGTTTATGGTCATTATACTGATAAGCATCTATAAAAAGTCAGGACTGGAAAG
>JAUZPS010000586.1 GCA_030705945.1 Bacillota bacterium | reverse complement strand
TACATGCCGGCAAAAATACTTCCTCCAGCCATCCCCGCTGTAGCGCTTGACGAGATTCCCGAAAAAAGAAGCGCAACTCCAAAAATAACCGCCGCTCCTTTACCCAAAAGAGGCGAAAGCAGCTGCTGAGCTTGGCCTAACTCCGTAACATGGACTCCTTTTGAGTAAAAAGCCGATGCCGCTAGAATTATCATCGCGCTATTAATAATCCATCCGATGACCATGGAAAACAATGTATCCGCAAATTCATATTTAAGCTGTTTTTTAATCACCTCAGGATTTTCTTTATTCCATTCTCTGCTCTGAATAACCTCCGAGTGAAGGAAAAGGTTATGAGGCATAACAACCGCTCCGAGAACAGCCATAATTATAGTTATGGAACCTTTAGGAAAGGTGGGAGTAATCCATCCTTGTACAGCTTCATTCCAACTTATATGCGCAATACTAAGCTCATATATGAACGAAAAACCGATAATTGAAACAAATCCAATAATTAATTTTTCCAATCTCTTGTACGAATTGGTAAAAAGCAGCGCTGATACAAGACCCAAGACTAATACGGCTCCAAGTTTTATCGGAATATGAAAAAGCAGGTTTAAAGCAATAGCGCCTCCTAAAAGTTCCGCAAGCGCAGTTGAAACTGAAGCAATAATTCCCGATGAAAGAATCACTCTAGATAATTTGTTATTAAGATGCTTTGATGCAGCTTCTGAAAGGCAATCCCCTGTTACGATTCCCAGATGAGCTACATTGTGCTGTAAAATTATCAGCATGATAGTGGAAAGGGTTACCATCCAAAGCAGCTTATATCCATAATCTGCTCCGGCTGCTATATTTGAAGCCCAATTCCCCGGATCAATAAAACCCACTGTGACAAGTAATCCAGGTCCAATATATTTTAAGAAATTAACAGAACCTTTTAAAGGTTTATGTAATTTTGCATCCAACATGTTTTTTATGTAATTCATATAGCCATCACCATTTTTACCCTGCATTTAAATTGTCATTTATATCGAAATGTAAAGTTTTATATCTATATTTATTCTTTACCAACGAAATAAACAGCCAAAACTAATTATACTTTATAATTTGCCCATAAACAAACAAAAAGGTAACTTTTGCATGTATTTCGCTTTCATCCAATAAAATTTGGGTAACATCTTTTTTGCTCTATAAATATCGGTCAAACTTATTAAGGGAGTTTCAAAAAATTCCTTGTTCAAGTTTTGTATGATGAAAACCCATTATATCAAGTTTTTGAAACTCCCAGTTGCTAAGTTTTTTTGATACTACCTAATTAAAATATATAGTAAAATCAATCTAAGTATTTTATAATTATTTTAAAAGGGAGGTATCTCATGCAAAAATCCATTTTTCTTGTCGATATGAACGCCTTTTTCATAAGTTGTGAAATGACGAGAAATCCGGAACTTTTGGGGAAACCTTCCGCAGTCGCAGGCGACCCAAAAAACCGTTCCGGAATTATTCTCGCAGCCAACTATGAAGCCAGAGCTTTCGGAATCAATACCGCAATGACGCTCCACGAAGCGTTGAAACTGTGTCCTGGGATGCTAATTGTACCACCTGATCACCATTTCTATGAGTTTAAGTCAAAGCAGGTTATGGATTTGCTTTCTAGTTACACACCTCTTTGGGAACAGAACAGCATTGATGAGGCTTACCTTGATATGACCGGAACTGAAGGCCTGTTCGGTAACTCCATGGAGTCTGCAAAAAGAATCATGAATGAAATCAAAAATAGACTCGGGCTTTGGTGCTCCATAGGTATAGCAGAAAACAAGTTCCTTGCAAAAATGGCTTCCGAAATGAAGAAACCCCTTGGTATTACTGTGCTTAATATAAGCGACATTCCTTTAAAGCTCTGGCCTCTTCCAGTAAAATCAATGTACGGCATTGGCGCAAAAACTGCTCAAAAGCTCAATAATATGGGCATACAAACCATTGAAGAAATTGCAAAACATGATAGAAAAAAGCTTTTAGATGCCTTTGGAAAATATGGCGATGAGATTTATCTGCGAGCAAACGGTCATGATGCTTCTCCTGTTCAGCCCCATATGGTTGGAGATATGAAATCAATCGGACGCTCAACAACGCTCCCTATGGATATAACTGACCTTGAAAAGGCAAAAGTTGTTCTATTAGAATTAACCGATGATGTCGGCATGACTGCAAGAAAATATAACAAGAAGGGTAGGGTTGTCCATATAACATTGAAGTATTCTGATTTTCAGGTAGTTACAAGACAAACAACAATACAACCAACATGCGTGACAAGTGAAATCTATCAGGCTGCGCTGAGTCTCCTTAAACAAAACTGGAACAGATCCCGTTCTATAAGATTAATCGGAATAAGTCTTTCAGGATTTGATGAAGCTTTATCAAATGGACAGATATCCCTTTTTGATATGATGGAAGACAGAAAGAAAGATGATAAGCTTGAACGTATTGACAGGGCTATTGATAAAATCAGAAACAAGCATGGCTCAAATACGGTAATCCGAGCCTCATTGATCAGAAAAGATAAATGATTAAGGGCGTTTCAAAAAATTCAAATTAAGCATCCGTAAAGCGTACCTTATTTCAATTCTTCTTCACGATTTATAGATAAACATTTACATTCCATACAAAAAGGAGAAGACATTTCTGTCTTCCCCTTTTTTATATGCCAACCTCTTACTTCTGTCCGAGGTCTCCTTCTTTGCGAATTGCAGCCTGAGCAGCAGCGAGTCTTGCTATCGGCACGCGGAATGGTGAACATGATACATAGTTCAAACCAACTCTGTGGCAGAATTCAACAGATGATGGATCTCCGCCATGTTCTCCACAGATACCGAGTTTGATGTCAGGTCTTACGGATTTACCGAGTTTAACTGACATTTCAACAAGTTTACCAACACCAGTCTGATCAAGTCTTGCAAATGGATCAGATTCGTATATCTTCTTGTTGTAGTATTCGTCGAGGAACTTACCAGCATCGTCACGGCTGAAACCGAATGTCATCTGAGTTAAGTCGTTTGTACCAAATGAGAAGAATTCAGCTTCTTTTGCTATTTCGTCAGCTGTTAAAGCAGCTCTTGGAATTTCTATCATTGTTCCAACTTTATATGAAAGCTTAACGTTAGCGTTCTTAATTACTGCATCTGCTGT
>JAUZPS010000585.1 GCA_030705945.1 Bacillota bacterium | reverse complement strand
ATCCCGAATATCCGCAATTTTTAGAAGTATTAAGAAATCCTGTATTTGATGATCCAATTGTAAACATGGGAAACATAACAAGCCATAGAGTTAAAGCTTTGTCTGTATAGAATAAAACATTAAAAAGCTTTAATAAAAGACATTTAGAAATATCGAACTGCAAAGCTAGTGTTATTCGCTAAACTGAACAGACGATGAATGGCTTTTTACAACGAATTTACATAAAACTTTCCAGTTTGATATCTATAGTAGTCATTTAGAGAATTAAAAAAATAGAGTAATAAATCACCAAATTAAAAGGAGAATGATTATATTAAAACATTATTTATCTCACATTTAGCAGAGCAAAATAACGAACGATGTTACGGTATTTTACGATAGATAAATGTAAAAGATTAATTGATTTAATATAAGAAAAATTTATGTCTTACAAAATAAAAGACTATATTAAGGACTACAGCAGTGATAGTGAGATTAAATCAGAACTTGCAAAAAGACTTTCGGAATATTTCGAAAGCCGGTACTGTTATCCGGTTTCAAACGGAACGGTAGCAATAGAGATTGCCTTAAAAGCTTTAGATATCCCAAGGGGCTCATGTGTAATAGTACCCGACATTTCATTTATCGCGACAGCTACAGCAGTTGCAAACTGCGGATTGGTTCCGGTTTTCGCAGATGTAAGCAAAGAGCATTTCGGGTTAACACTCAATGCGCTAAAAAGCAAGCTTAATAAAAATACCCGCGCAGTTATTGTTGTCCACCTAGGTGGGTTTGTAAACAGAGAGATATTGGAGATAAAAGATTTCTGCAAGAGTAATGGCCTTTATTTAATTGAAGATTGCGCCCAGGCGTTTTCTTCTTCGGTTTCTGGTAAAAAAGTCGGGACAATTGGTGATGTAGGAACATATAGTTTGCAGGCTTCAAAGCTTATTAACTGCGGTGAAGGAGGATTTATTCTCACAGATGATGCGGCCATACAAATTAAATGCGAAATGATTTCAAATTGGGGGTACTCACCTGAATACCGTAAATTTGACTCCAACTTGCCGAGCAGCAACTTCAGGCTCAGCGCCGTACAAAGTTATCTTGTTTTAAAACAGCTTTCTATGGTAGATGAGATTATAAAAGAAAGATTAGATAGGGTGGCTGGGTTGAAGGAAGCTTTTAATTCAAGTGGCATTGCAACAAAGATACCCATGAAAGAAGAGAAATTTTTTGATTGTCCGTTCTATTTACCAGTAGAGAGCCAAAATAAGATCAATACAATTGAACCCAGAGCTGAATATCCTATGAGGAAATCCAATATTGTCAAGGCAATATTAAATAGATTTTTCCCTGATCTTTTGGAGGCATATAATGAATACAACAAAGATGCAGGCTTTGAATGGTCAAGCGATAAACTTCTTTGTGAGGTTGATCTAATAAATATAAGCCAGAAAAGTAACCTTAGCGCTATGGAAATTATTAAAGAATATATAGATAACCAATTGCAAAATTAGTTTTTACTATTTGCGCAGAACTGCCGAGAAAAGGCTTTTCAATGCGAACTGATATAAAACTATACATTTGGTCATCTATAAGAATTAAGATATTTTAAAAGGAGAGATACGAGATGAGAGAAATAACAGAAAAAATTATTGATATTCTTGTTGAAGTTAAGGAAAACCCGGTTTTAGCAGATGAATTTAACGAGAACAGTAAAATTTTTGATGATATCGGTTTGGATTCACTGGAAATGATAAATTTTGTTCTTAAAGTGGAAGATGAATTCAATATTGAAATAAATTTTGATGAGTTTGACTATTCAAACATGGAGGATGTAAAAACATTCGCGTCCTTTATAAAAGCCAACAACTACGCGTCAAAAAATCTTGTGGAGTCTTGATATGGCGGGCTCTTTATATATGGGGGATTTGGATTCCGAAAGGTACTGGGGCGACGATAATCTGGCAAAATTGCCTTCATTCGAAGACAGTAGCAGTTTAGGGATAATACATTCAATGGATGAGCTCCTGTTTCCATTCTGTAGTAAGGACGGAGATGTTCTTATTACAAGGTTTGCTTTTGATAATGCGCTTAAGGAATATTTGTATGCTGCTGGTTTTAGATTCAGATGTAACAGTTGCGATTTTCATACTGAGATTAGTGACGCTAAAAAAACAATTTTTGAAATCATTGCAGGTGACGAATCTAAATTGAAGGATTTTTTAGATAGCGTTAAAGGGTGTACATATTTTTCTCCCTATTCAATAGCGCCGTATTCTGAGATTTTAAGAGAAAAGGTTAATTTTATTAACTCCAGCCCTTCTTTTGAAGCAGTAAAAAGGGTCAATTCAAAAGAATATTCTACCATTCTCAGTAAAAAGTTGGGGTTTGGTTCACATAGCAATATTGTATATTCGAGTCACGAGCTTATGATAAAAGGCAAAGAGCTTTTGGAAAAAGGGAATTTTCTTATAAAAGAGTTATATGGAGTTTCTGGAAAAGGTAACCTGTTAATTAGTTCGTTAAAGCTGCTTGAAAGAATCGTTAAGTATGTGGAATCCTCAGAGGCAAAAGGAAAGGCTTGCGCCTTTGTTATTGAAGAATTTTTGGATAGAGAACTTGATTATTCCTGTGGATTTATAATAAGTGAAGATGGTAAGACAGAAATAGTGAGCATTCAAAAAATCCTGAACCACCAGTTTGCATATGGAGGTTCTGAAGCCGCGGATGAAAATTTTATTAATTTTCTATATGAAAAAGGGTATTTTGAGACAATAGAAAGCATTTCAAAAGAACTATATAAAGATGGATACTTTGGAGAAGTGTGTGTTGATTCAATGCTTGTAAAATCAGGGGCGATAGCGCCTGTCATAGAAATTAATGCCCGCAAGTCAATGGGGTTTGTAAATAACAGGATTGATTCGCGCTTATCTAGGTATGGATTAAAAGGAAACCTTATGAATATAAATTTAGGTGTTCCAGATGATTTGAAGTTTGAAGATATTTTAGACAAATTAGAAGATAAAAACATTTTGTATCATGAGGGTAAAGAATACGGAATAATACCTGTTTCTTCAAACACTTTATTTATAAACAGAAAACTAAGTGGGGATATAACAAAAAGTAAGATTTTTAAGGGAAGGATGTACCTTTCAGTTATTTCAAAGGATACAACTGAGAAAGAAAAACTTATAAATGGT
>JAUZPS010000584.1 GCA_030705945.1 Bacillota bacterium | reverse complement strand
TATAAAGTTCGCAAGTTACTCAAATTTGAATTTGTATCAGCTTGTCTGATTTTCATCAGACTTACCTTTACATTTTCTTAATTAACGAGTTCCTTAATTCTTTACACTGTTCACTTTTCAAAGTCCAATGCTTCGTTTGAAGCAACTTTAATAGATTAACACGATGTCTTATTATTGTCAACACTTTTTTCTTTGTCACTTTTTACCTTGCTGCCGAATCTTATTTCGCTCATCCCGCTCTCTCGAGTGGAAGTTTATCTTAACATGTTCGCAACATTATGTCAACACTTTTTCACTTACACTTTTATCCATATTATAAAAGCCCATTTTATTATCATTTGCATATTCCTATTAAGTATAATTTCAATTAAAAGAAGTTCTACTTATAGATATTGAACTGTAAAATTAGTTGTTTTCGTTGCGCTGATCAACCAGAGAAGAGCTTTCAAAGCGAGCTTATATAAGACTTTACAGTTTGATATCTAAATATATCAAGCTTGTATCAGTTCTATTTTTTCTAATCTTATATTCTTCAAAGCGCATTCAACTTAACAACTCATCTCTGCTGCATCATTAATATTTTTGAAGCCATGTTTGAAAAAATATACGCAGCAAATAGTCTTAATTATAAATATGAAAGTATCCTTTTTTATGATAAAATTACTTAATTATATATTTTGCAATAAACATTTTACATCCTTTTTTATATTGCAAAATATATACCTTGATTCATAAGTTGTGAAAAGTTCAGCTTTGATAGTAAAATGCAGACGTATTAACTGCATTTTTAATGTATAATCTTTTTCGCAACTTATATATATAAAAAGCACTATTAATCTTACATTTGACGGAGCAAAATAACGAACGCTTTAACGTTATTTTGCGATAGGCAAATGTAAAAGATTAATTGCTTTTTATATAGCATAATATTTTTCTTATTTAACAACAAATATCTCTGATTTAAAATTAATATTATATGGTGATTACTTTGAATTTATTATTAATTACGGCATCCTCAGAAAAAATAAAATATATACGAAAGTCTAGAGTTATAGGGTTTCAGCAGGTTACCATGCCATACCTGGCATCACTTACTCCATCGAGCTGGACTGTTTATCACGTTGACGAAGAGTGTGAAAAAATAGATTATAATATTGATGTTGATCTAGTCGGTATAACTTTTCACACACCTAGCGCAAACCATGCATACAGTATTTCAGAAGTATTCAGGAAGAAAGGAACACCTGTTGTCCTTGGCGGTCCGCATACAACTCTCATCCCTGATGAAGCGCAAAAACACGCTGATTCAATTGTTATCGGTGAAGCAGATGATATATGGACTCAGCTTCTTGATGATTTCGTAAGAGGAGAACTCAAAAAGTTTTATAGACAAGAAAAAATATCGTCTCTTGAAAATAGACCATTCTCAAGAAAGGACCTTTTTCACCGAAGGGATATGTCAAACGGAATATTGGTTGCAACACGCGGCTGCCCTAATAAGTGCGAGTTTTGTTCACTATCTGTCATGTACAGCAATGTATTCAGAAAAAGGCCAGTTGATGACGTGGCGCGGGAATATGCTTCCTTTCGCGGAAAGGTCGTTATATTCTGGGATGATAATATCACAGCTGATCTTAAGTACGCAAAACAACTCTTTAAGGCGATAACTCCCTATAAAAAATGGTGGAGCAGTCAGGCAAGCATACACGCGGGTAGTGATGATGAATTGCTGGAGTTGGCTGCAAAAAGTGGCTGCAAGCAATTGTTCATAGGTATTGAATCCGTTTCTCAGAACAGTCTTAATTATGTTAATAAGTCTTTCAACAGAGTTGATGAGTACTATAAAATAATAAATAAGATTCATTCCTATGGTATTTCAGTTCAGGTTGGAATTGTATTTGGTTTTGACCATGACAATATAGATATTTTCAGTCAGACCATGGACTTTCTCGAGTCTGCAGGCATACAAAACGCAACCTTCAATATTTTAACGCCATACCCTGGAACGCCTTTATTTCATCGTTTAGAATCCGAAGGAAGAATCTTAACCTATGATTGGGACAAATACAACGGCCGGACCGATGTAGTTTTTGAGCCCAAAAATATGAGCCGCGAGCAATTACTTGATGGTTTTAATATGGTCAACAAGCAATTCTATTCATTAAAGAGTATTACAAAAAGACTAGTTAAGTCGCCAGCCGGCCTCTGGTGGACACTTCCTTTAAATATGGCGTATCACTTATCATACAAGTTATTTAAAGATAAAACGACTTCAGAGTAAAGCAATTCTAGTGAAACTTTATATTTAAGGATGAGAAAAAATTTACAATCCAATCCGGCAAATTTGGATAAGCATTTTTAATCAGCCCGTAAACCGCCTCTTTTGTATCAGGCCCAATATGCTGAGTAGTCATTATGTACTTGCCTACAGCTGTAGACCCTATAGCGACTGTTCCTTTTGCATAACCGCCAATCGCTATCTTACCGATTACACACCCACCAATTGCTCCTAGTCCCACAGCAAACCCTCCTACAGCCAGAGATCCTACCGCAAGCCCGCCTAAAGCTAACAAAAGGCCTATTGATACTCCGCCAAACGAAACAGCTCCTACAGCAAACCCTCCTAAGCTTATAAGGCCGATCGGCAATGCTCCTATTGACAAAACGCCTATGGATACAGTTCCTATTGCAACGATCCCCTTTGCCACACAAGGTTTCCCTGAGCGTCTGTTTAACTTAATATGAACTAATGGAAGCCCGAATAGTTTAGCTTTTGATTTGTATTCATAGTATCCGTTCATAAGTATATTGACTTTAGTACGTTCTTGAATAAGTTTTTCAATTATTTCACTTTTGTCATCATAAATGGTATCCATAAACTCTTTAGCAACCTCCTTCGGATCGCCCATTCTAGTCAGAATGTCATCGATGTTCCCCTCTGAGCTTAATTCATTCAAATGAAGAAATAGGTCGTTTCGTATCCTTTCCTTCATGTTTTTATCTGCTACAATATTATTTAACACTTCGTTTATATAATTATCGATTTTGTTCATATTGTTATTACCCTTCTTTCAGAACAGATTTTATTGCGCATATCAAAACATTTAGCTCCTGTTTCATGCTGCTAAATGCTCGCAGACCTTCATCAGTGATTTTATAATATTTTCTTGGCACGCCTCGTTTTTC
>JAUZPS010000583.1 GCA_030705945.1 Bacillota bacterium | reverse complement strand
GAAAATAGAACGGGGGGGTTTATAAATGGATAAAGACAAGAAAGTATCAGTTGAAATGAGCGATGAAGAATTAATGGATATGTTTGGTGGTTTTGCAAGTGAAGCTAAAGTTGTACAACCAGTTACGATTCATCCTTTATATGGTATAATAGCTCAGCCTTTATATGGTGTTAAACCACCAGTAGCGCAACCTCTATATGGAATAAAACCGCCGGTCATGCAGCCTTTGTATGGCATAATTGTTGCAAAATAATCTTTTTTAAAAGCAGTAATTAAATCATTTGAATGCAGTAAAATGTCTGTGAAAGTTTTCTTTTTTGCGCTTTCAAATGTAGTATTATCAGCTTTTAAAATACATATAGTCTCGAAATAAGTATTAATGGATAGTTTATTAACTCCAGGATATTTTAGAATAAAAGGCGTTTAATAGACGCCTCCCCCAGATAATATACATTTTTAAAGGTTTTACGGTATTTTTCGATAGATAAATGTAAAAGATTATTTGATTTTAATATAGAAATAAGGAGGTCTTTATGAGTATAAGTTATAAGCCTATAACAGGTGTATGGGAAATTACAATGGGTTGTAATTTAAGGTGTAAACACTGCGGTTCTTCTTGTGAAAACCCTCTTGCAGATGAACTTTCAACAAAAGAGGCGTTAAAACTGTGCGATGATCTGGCTGAAATCGGTTTTCAGTGGCTCACTCTATCAGGCGGAGAGCCCACAACAAGAAAAGATTGGGACATTATTGCAAAAAGACTTAACGATAATGGCATTATTCCGAATATGATAACCAATGGCTGGCTCATCAATGATGAAATTGCTAAAAGAGCAAAGGCGGCTGGAGTAAATACAGTTGCAATAAGTCTTGACGGGCTTGAAAAAACTCACGATTATATAAGACGTGAAGGCTCCTACGCAAGAATAATGAAAGCTATTGATGTTCTTGTCGATAACGGTGTCAACTGTTCAATAATAACAACAGTAAATAAAATGAACCTAAGCGAGCTTCCACAAATGTATGAATTGCTATCTGGCAAAGGCATTTATGGGTGGCAGTTTCAACTAGGTCTTCCAATGGGTAACATGGCAAAAAACAATGAACTTGTAGCTGAGCCCCGACATGTGGATGATGTAATCAACTTTGCCTATGAAGCTATGCTAAAAGGCGGTATAGACATACAATTAGCTGATTGCATGGGATACTTTAACCAAAAAGAAATTGAAACTCGTAAAAAATCAAATTTCTCGAATGAGTATAATTGGAACGGCTGTGGAGCTGGAAAATATGTTCTTGGAATTCTTAATAATGGCGACATTGTTGGCTGTACCTCAATAAGAGACAGGGAATTTATCGAAGGAAATATCAAAGTTACTCCAATTAAAGAAATTTGGAATGATCCCAATAAGTTTACTTGGAACAGGAACATAACAAAAGAAATGTTATCGGGTACTTGTAAAAAGTGTCTATACGGCAACCGCTGTCACGGAGGGTGCGGTAATACAAGACTTACCATGGAAGGTACTGTTTATGGGCAAAACAAGTACTGTTCATACCATTTGGCAGTAAAAAAAGCAGAAGAACAGTTCGAAAACATAAATGATATGGATTTATTATTATCAAAGGCTGAAAAGTTCGCTAAAAGCAACAACCATCAGCTTACAGAAATATTGTTGTCAAAAGCTCTTTCTATTGATCCTGAGAATGAAACCACGCTCTCCCTTTACGGATTTACAGCTTTTATGCTTGAAAATTATCATGACGCAATGGCAGTAAATAAAAAACTATTGGAAAAGAACAGTCAGAATGCCTACGCCAACAAAGGCTATGGGTTATCAATCGCAAGATTAGGTATGGTTGACGAAGGGATAAGCTATTTAAGAAAAGCGATTGATATTACACACAAAAAATACCTTGATCCATTTTTCGACATGGCAGTAATACTTTATGAAAATGGAAGAATTAAAGAAGCTTTGAATGCTTTAGAGGAAGGACGCAGTGTTTCAGAGGATTTCAAAGCAAGCAGCGAGGTTTTTTACAATCAATTAAAAGAGGTTTTAGCATGAAAGTAAACTTATTTTCATACTTTCGAAGACGATTCCCCGTGGTCAAACAAAATGATATATCTGACTGCGGCGCCGCGTGTCTGGCCTCAATCGTGAAGTTCTACGGAGGAAATATATCAATCGCCAGGCTCAGAGAGTACTCAGGCACAGTTAAAGAAGGTACTACCGGATTTGGAATTGTAAATGCTTTAAAAAAGCTTGGTTTTTTAGGCAAAGGTGTTAAATTAGACATTCATCAAATACATAATGAAGAACTGCCCCTCATCGCTCATGTAATCATTGACAAAAAGCTGTTGCATTATGTTGTGGTGTATAAGATTGATTCTAATTTTATTACATATATGAACCCCGCTAAGGGCATTGTTAAAGAATCCCTAGAAGATTTCGAAGCAATTTATACCGGCAAAGCTATTGTTTTTAAACCTGATGGCGCGCTTAGTATTGATTTTAAGAATAATAAAGCTCTTTGGGAACTCATATTTTCTATACTAAAGGCTCTCAAGACGCCGATAATGATTATTGTTTTAATATCCTTTGTTTTTACCGGACTTGGAATTGTAAGCTCTTACTATATGAAGTATCTATTCGATAATGTTATTGGAAAGGGAGCTTTTAGTCAACTTTCTTCCATTTCGGTGTTTTTTGTCGTTATATTTATTACGCAAGTCTTGCTTGGTTTTTTCAGAAGTATTATGGTTTCAAAACTTGCTTTAAAAATTGACAAACGGTTAATGCTTGAGTATTTTAGTCATGTTTTAAGGCTTCCTATGAGTTTTTTTGTTTCAAGAAAAGATGGTGAGATCATTTCCCGTTTCATGGACGCGGCAAAAATACGCGAGGTGATATCGGGACTCACCATCACCCTTTCAATTGATACAATCCTAGCCATTGTGGGAGGCGTAATACTATTTTTGCAGAATAAGACTTTATTTTATCTGACTTTATGCATTATGACGCTATATGCTATTACTGTTCTTCTTTTTAATAAACCATTAAGAAATATAAACAAGCATCAGATGGAAAGCAACGCGGAATTGACTTCACACTTGGTGGAGAGTTTAAATGGCGTTGAAACCCTTAAGGCTTTTAACGCTCTGGATAGAATCGATGATAAAGTAG
>JAUZPS010000582.1 GCA_030705945.1 Bacillota bacterium | reverse complement strand
GCGGGAGTGGCTTTTGACATCAATGGTTTTATTATCCAGCCATATCTTGGGCTGATTATGATTATGGTGATTGGGGTAGCTTTTTTGATATTATGCGTACACCAATTCAATAAAGCAGACTTTTCATCGGTAAAGGTGTTCAAACACGACCACTAATAAAATAAAAAGGCGGCAGATAATAGATTAAAATCTCACTCTACTTGATTTTTCCATATATATCATATACCATTTTAATATTAGGACTCTATAAGCGCTTTAAGGGGGGAAAGGTTATGGAAATAAATCAAAGTAATGCGATTAACTATATATGCGGCGATGAAAGGCTTATTGATGAAATAAAGGAACTTTGGGAGGGCTTGAATGAACATCATAAGAGAAAGTCGCCATATTTTAAAGATCATTATACCAACTTCAGTTTTGAGACCCGGAAGTCAGACTTTCTGAGAAAAGCTAAAAGTGGAGCGTTAAGAGTTGAATTAGCCATTCACAAGGAAGCTCAGAAAGGTATAGGATATTGTGTAAGCAGTTTGGATGAAGAAAATACGGGCGAGGTAGAATCAATATTTATTTCAGAGGATTTCAGGGGCTTGGGTATTGGTGAAGAACTGATGAAAAGGGCCTTTAAGTGGATGGATCAAGCGGGAGCTGTAAAAAAGGTTGTTACTGTTGCTTCAGGTAATGAGAATGCTTTTGGATTCTATAAGAAGTTTGGATTTTATCCCAGAAAAGTATTGCTTGAACAGGTTAAAACAGAGGATGGAAGGTAGAATGAGTATGATTATAATCAGGGATGCTAAAAAAGAGGATTTACTTAATGTGGCTAAAGTAAAAATAGATACATGGCGTACGGCTTATGGAAGGATTGTTAGCGATGAGATCCTTAATAATTTTGATCTGGACGAGCAAGCAAAAAAGCTAGGGGAATTGATTGAACAATGTGATGGGAAAAAGTTTCTGGCTGTAGCTGAAGCTTCTGGAGAAGTCGTTGGTTTTGCGGCTGGAGGCTCTGAAAGGGATGGAAAGCATGGGATAGATGGAGAAGTATATGCCATCTATGTCTTTAAAGAACATCAAAACCAAGGTATTGGTAAAAAACTGATGGAGTATTCAGCAAAAAAACTTGAGGGAATGGGATTTAACTCAATGCTTGTCTGGGTTCTGGAGGAGAACCGTTATAAAAGATTTTATGAAAAACATGGAGGAATCCAGATTGATAAAAAGTCGTTGGAAATTGGCGGCGAGGATCACTTTATCGTAGCTTACGCATGGAGGGAAATGAGGGATTTTCAATGAAGCTTGAAAATTAAAAACATTATTCCGAGGCATTGATTGACTCGAATCATTTATATAAAATTATACTGAATAAATATCCTTAATCCAACAAAACATACTTATTAAATAAACAATTTGGAGGGATATTTAATGCAACTTGCTTCAAATGAAGTATATAATTTGAATGAACTTACTTTAAGCTGTGTGAATTCCATAATTACCATCAAAGCGAACTGATATAAACCTTACATTTGGTTATATATGAATTTAGAAGAGTGATTGATTATGAAAATTGAAGGATTTTTTGCAGAACTTAAGAAAGCCAATGAAACGGTTGAAAAACTTAAAGCTTCAGGCTTTAAAAATGCCTTTATCGATATGAACGAGCATTATAACGATGAAAGAAATGTCCAGGCAAATTTACCTGGAACAGAGACATCGGTAAGCCTTTCAGGTCTTGTGCTTGAGTCAGGAACTCATGGAATAGACAGGGATAAAGCTCCTTTAACTGCTGCAAGCCCTATGGTAAGCGGGTTTGGAAAGTTCGAAGAGGTTGCTGATGTAAATTGTAAAGTGATTGTTGAAGCAGGAGATAACGCAGACAAAGCAAAACAAATAATACAGGAAATGGGCGGAAGTTTGGAAAGCCCCAATTTTAGAAAGCCAAATATTGAGAACAGGGAAGAAAGAGCTATATTTGACACTTTGAACGATAACAGAAGGTTTTTAGAACAGGAACAAAAAGATGGGCGTTAGCAGATAAGGGTAGATATCGAACTGTAAAACTAGTTATATCCATTAAGCTGAATAGCCAAAAAAGGGCTTATAAAAGCAAACTGATATAAAACTTTACAGTTCGGTATCTATATATTTTGCAATAAACATTTTACATACATTTTTTATATTGCAAAATATATACATTGATTCATAAGTTGCGAAAAGTCCAGCTTTGATAGTAAAATGCAGACGCGCATTTTTAATGTAAAATCTTTTTCGCAACTTATCTATTATATAGCTATATTAATATAAAGGTTTTATAAACATTTGTGACCAGTAGCACACACCACTACTGGTTTTAGCCAGTCCTACACCTATATTGGTATAGGAAGGGTTTAAAATATTTGCTCTGTGTCCTGGCGAATTCATCCAGGCATTCATAACTTCCGCAGGCGTACGCTGTCCATATGCTATATTTTCTCCAGCTGCTGAGAACTTTATCCCGAAGTTCTCCATCATTGTGAAAGGAGAACCGTATGTTGGAGAATTGTGAGAAAAGTAGTTTTTATTTATCATATCCTGAGATTTATACCTTGCTACCCTCGCAAGCTGCCAATTTGATGTCAGGGCGGGAAGTCCGTTTTTAGCTCTTTCAACATTTACCAGCCTTACAACTTCATCCTCAAAGGTCTTAACACTGCTTTGGGGGGGAATTGTAATTTTTTGACGGGGGTAAATTAAATTAGCATTTTTAATTTGAGGATTCTTAGCTAGAATTTCGCTTATACCTGTTTGGTACTTAGCGGCAATTTTCCACATACTGTCGCCAGACTGTACTGTATAAGTAGTTTGAGCATAAGCCTGGGCTGTGCAAAGTAAAATAAATAATGAAAC
Organism: Bacillota bacterium; assembly: GCA_030705945.1. Classification (GTDB taxonomy): domain Bacteria; phylum Bacillota; class Clostridia; order Acetivibrionales; family DSM-2933; genus Pseudobacteroides. Next base: position 312 of record JAUZPS010000582.1, on the reverse strand, counting down.
TAAAAATATTGTTTTTTTCAAAATATATCACCTCTTCGCATATCTTTTGCGACATAAGGAGATATTATGTTAAGTAATTATTCGTTATTTATGAAAATTTAAACTATGAAAATCTGTAATATATTTATTAATCTATATAAAAAGCAATTAATCTTTTACATTTGCCTATCGCAAAATAACGTTAAAGCGTTCGTTATTTTGCTCCGTCAAATGTAAGATTAATAGTGCTTTTTATATATATAAGTTACGAAAAAGATTTTACATTAAAATGCAGTTAATGCGTCTGCATTTTTCTATCAAAGATGAACTTTT
>JAUZPS010000581.1 GCA_030705945.1 Bacillota bacterium | reverse complement strand
TTAATCTTTTACATTTGCCTATCGCAAAATAACGTTAAAGCGTTCGTTATTTTGCTCCGTCAAATGTAAGATTAATAGTGCTTTTTATATATATAAGTTACGAAAAAGATTTTACATTAAAAATGCAGTTAATACGTCTGCCTTTTACTATCAAAGCTAAACTTTTCGCAACTTATGAATCAAGGTATATATTTTGCAATATAAAAAATGGATGTAAAATGTTTATTGCAAAATATATAGTTTAAAAATTAATATTTAAAGATCATCCCTCCACTGCTCGCCCCGGCCCCATGCGCCTGCATCATAACGATATCGCCTCTTTTTAAACGCCCAGATTGAATTAGTTCATTTAAATTGAGGGGACTCATTGCAGCTACTGTGTTTCCATATTTATAAAACAGACTTGTACTCTTCTCTTTTGGAATTCCAATTTCACTTAATTGAGCCTCCCAAATCTTAGTGGACTGATCTGAAGTAACAAAATAGTCTATATCCTCCAAAGAAAAACCAGTATCAGCCAAAAGCTTATCGGCAATAATTTTTGAATACTGAGCCGAGCTTTTAAAAACAACATTACCATCGGCTATCTTCATATAAAATCTACTTATATCAGCATTCTCTGCAGCTTCCATCTCAAAGCAGGTACCGTATTCAATCTTGGCGTTATCATATAAAAAATGATCAGTTATTATATATGATGAAAGAAAATGCTGAATATCAGAGTAACCTATTAGCATTGCCGCAATTGCATCACCAAAAAGAAACACTGTTTTGGGATCCGGCATATCCCATAACTTTGTACACTTTCCTCCAACACTTCCTCCTAGAATTAATACATAGTCATCTCCTGAAGCTACATATCTCATAGCTAAATCCATGGCATGTATGAATCCGCTGCAAGCAGCGCACATATCAAACGCGGGAATACCCTTATTTGCGCCGAGTTTCCTGAGAGCGCCTATTGTTGTTGCAGGAACCAGATAATCCCCAAATAATTTTGTGTAAATAATTCTGTCTATCTGGTCGATTTCCATATTTACTTTTTGAAGGCAATCTTCAATTGCCAAAGCCATAATATCTTCAAGTTTTTCGTCTAAATTGGTCCACCGTCTTTCCTTTATACCTAAAGAATATTCTACAGCTCTATCTGTTGCTATAATATTATATTTATCAATTATATGCTGGTTCGTAATAACTTCTCTCGGAAGTCCGACTCCCGTCGATATTATCTTCGAATACCTGTCAATATTGTCGAGTGGCTTGATATCAGGAAATATAATGTTTGTCACAATTTCTCCCCCAAAACAAAATACTTACTTGTTTTCAATTTTCTCATATATATAATCTACAAGATTTTTCATAACATATAGTTCTGAATCACCTTCGACCATCGGTATTGAGAAAGTTTCTGAAAACCTGAATCCTAGCTCTACCAGAGCAATTGAATCTGCGCATAATTCATCTACAAGATTGGTTTCCGGTAATATCTCCTTTTCATCAACTCTCAGGTAATCCATAATCAGTTCCTTAGTCTTGTCGTATACTTTCTTATAATCCATTTTAAACCTCCTTAAGTTTTAGACCTTATATATAATACCTCCACCGCTTAATCCTTCACCGTGAGAAATCAGCATTATATTCATACCTGGCAGAATTCTTCCGGTACGAAAACCAAAATCCATTTGTAAAGGCAGCATAGCAGACATAGTATTACCATGTTTTCTTAGTAGAGAAATGCTTTTATCCTCGCTAAAACCCAGCGTATCCAAAGTCATTTCCCATATTTTCCTATTATTTTCAGTAACCAGTACCATATCTATATCTTTCAAAGTCAGACCGCTTTCTTCAAGCAGGTTATTTGATATGACTCTGGTAGCTTCCTTATAGAAGTTCTCTGCTAACTTCCAGTTTTCCATCTTGTAGGTATCAAACAGTATTGAACCTTCTCCATTTTTAAATGACTTTACGCCCATTTCCACTAACGTTAGCGGGCTTATAGCAGTAGACAGTTCATAAAATTGGTAATTTGAGTAAAAATAACTTGCTAAAATATGCTGATTTTCAGAATGACCAAATAATATAGAAGCTGACGCGTCTCCAAACAAAAAAGCAACCCTTGGGTCAGTTTTGCTTATCATTCTGTTTGTAATCCCACCAGAAGCAAGTAGTATATAGTCATCACCAGAGTTAATATATCTTGATATCAGATCAAAAGATATAAGGAAAGAAGATATTCCTCCATCGATGTCAAAAGCTTGTATAGCTTTTTTATTTCCAAGTTTAACCTTTAATTTACTTGCTGTCATTGGTAGGATATTATCCCCCATATATTTATTTACAAAAATTCTAGAAAGGTTATCCGGTACAAAATCATATCGCTCTAAACACTCTTTCGAAGATAAATATAACACATCACTATCTTTTAAGCTGTTATCTGCTATATGTCTTGATTCTACACCAACGGATTTTATAATGACAGGACTTTTGAATGCTAAATTGTACTTAGAAATTATTTCTTCGTTGCTTATAGATTTTTCAGGTACGTAAGATGCAATCGAATATATCTTACAATATCTGTTAATACTTTTTCTTTTCCACTTTGGGAAAAAAAACTTATCTTGAATCATAGGCTTCACTTACTTCCAACTTATATTACCATTTTACGCTATACTTTTGTTGTAATTAAATGCATTTAAAAACTTGCTTTCGTTAAATATTTTAACACAATCAAAAAATATATTCGCTTTAATAAGTTGTCAATTATTTGAATATCTTGTTGCAATTTCAACGATAATCACTATAAATATAACTTTATTTATGTTTTCTTGTACCATTTTACATTCTATAATAAAATTTGTTAACGCTCTCATATAACGTGATATTTTATTATTACTTGCAATCTATTATAAGAATAAAAAAACATTTTGTCATATTTATAAATTATTTTAATATATAGATATTGTAAAATATGTTCAAGGTTTATAATAATATTAATCATAAATAAGGGCGTTTCAAAAACTTGATATAATGGGTTTTAGTCATATAAACTTGAACAAGGAATTTTTTGAAACGCCCTTATTTATCGATTATTTATAGATAACCAAATGTAAAATTAGTTTTGTTTTATACTATATAAAAAGCACTATTAATCTTACATTTGACGGAGCAAAATAACGAACGCTTTAACGTTATTTTGCTC
>JAUZPS010000580.1 GCA_030705945.1 Bacillota bacterium | reverse complement strand
TTAGAGGCGCCTGGTATTTTTTTGTTTGTCTCCTCTGCAGGACTGCTGATTTTATTTGCTGCTGAGGAACTTGAAGGTTCATTATGATTTCGAAAAACAGCCTTAGTGACAACAAAGCCGGCGATAACAAGTATCGAAATTAACAGAACATAAATTCCAGTTTTATTAATATTACCAAACAAGCTGGCTATGCCAGGTTTATATAGATAAGCACAATCATTGCAGGATTTAAAATCATTCTTACATGCATCTTCATGTTTATTGCACATAGGATAAAGACACTTCTTTGAAATATTCATTTATTTTTAGATCTCCTAAAGTTTTCACAAATTTGTTTTTAATAATAAATCGTACGTGTTAAATAAGTATTTTTAAGAATGGAATTTCTCCATTAATTTATAAATAATACCATATACATTGAATTGCATCAACAATTTATATAAAAAGCAATTAATCTTTTACATTTGCCTATCGCAAAATAACGTTAAAGCGTCGTTATTTTGCTCCGTCAAATGTAAGATTAATAGTGCTTTTTATATATATAATAATATATCTATTTCTTTAGTAAAAATTATTGACAATAGTTTGATATTAAACTATAATTATATTGGTTTAATATCAAACTATTTTGAGGTGAAAAATGAATTCAAATCAGATTATAGCGTTAATAAGCAAAATAAGGAGAGATTCTTCCAACTTTCTTGAAAAAGAACTGAGTCGAGTTGGAGTTGAAGGGATTATAGCTTCTCATGGAGCGATTTTGGGGGCGTTATTTCGTAGAAATGGAAAGTTAAAGATGAAAGAAATCGCAGATATTATCAACAAAGACAAATCAACTGTTACATATCTTGTGAAAGGTCTCAGCGAATCAGGTTTTGTCGTAAGACAAAAGGGTGTAAATGATTCAAGAGAAACATATATTTTACTTACTGATAAAGCTTGGGAGATGGAGGAAAAATTCAAGGATATATCAGATAAACTTATCAGTAAAGCGTTTATTGGGTTTACTGAACTTGAAAAGCAAACAATAATGGAACTGCTCATAAAGATGGATAGCAACTTTAATAGATAGCTTTAAAAGCTTATAAGGGGGTCTGGAGTTTGAAATCTGTTATTTATTATTTTACTGGAACAGGAAAGAGTCTATTCTATTTAGCGTCAAGAGGTGATTTATAATGATTATTGAACATCAGTTAATTGAGGGAAACGGATTTTGTGTTCCGAGCATTATATTAAACCCGCCAAATTCGATAGGATCTGCTGTAATTACACATGGATATGGCGGTTGCAAGGAAGAACAATTAGGGTTGGCATGGAGAGTAGCAGAAATCGGAATTACAACATGCGTTATAGACCTTCGTGGTCACGGAGAAAGTCAACTTTTTTTTGATAGAGATGTAAATTTAGATGTAGAAACTGCAATAAGATTTTCAAGTCGTTTCGGGAAAGTAGTTGCTATAGGACATTCTTTAGGAGGTCGGCTCTCACTCTTGAGCAACGCAAACTATGCTATTGGCATATCACCTGCGCTAAATAAAACCTTTAGCGATCAAACACAAGAGACAATAAAGGCATTAAGGAGCTACAGGGTGAAAGAAATTAGTCCTAATATAAACTTTGAAATTCTAAACGAGCTTCCAAAATGGCAATTTGATAAGAGTAAGATGGTTCAGATTATTTATGGCTCTCGAGACGTACCAGAAATTGTATCTGAATGTAATGGTTTAAGGGAAAAAGGCGCGCCAGCGATACAAATAGATAGGGCAATGCATAATGATATCTTCTTATTGGAAGAGACTTTTAGAAAAATAGTAAACCAATTAAAAGAATGGTTTTAAAGCATTCAATTATACAAATAGGCTTTTTAAAAAATTCCTTTATGTCTTTTATAATTAAGCCACATCAAAAGTTCGCTTTAATGCGAAGTACTATAGTATGAAGTGGATTGATTTTTCTTGATTATCTTAAGTTTATTCAATTATGTAGAGGAGGGGATAAGCTCATGAAATATAACAGCATTGATTATGATGCTGAAAACTCAATAGATAGTGTAGATACGGAAAACTATGATATCGGCGTTATTTATGAAATATACGATACTGAAGTTATTGTCCTTAACTCAAAGGGTCAGTTTATCTTCATCCCACGCAAGGATGGCGCAGAAATTGGGTATACTGTAAAGTACAAGCTTTCAGATGTATTAGTCTATGACTCTTATTATCCGGAATATTCATATGCCGCCTCTGATGCTTCAAAGTCCAACCATGTAAATCCTGCTCAACACGGCAGGTTTTCTAAACTAATGCCGGTTTTATTTGGCGCGGCGGCAGTGTTGATCGCTGCCATTATACTGCTCAAAATAGCTAGCCCCTTTGGCGCTCAGATATATGGATATATTGATATTGATGTCAATCCGAGTACCAGTTTTGAATTTGATAAAGACCTCAATGTAATTGATATAGTTGCTCTAAATAACGATTCCACCAAAGTAATAAACGGGCTTGATCTTTGTGGAAAGCCCTTAAATGAGGCTTTTGGGGAATATATGAAAAAACTTATTTCATATGGTTTTATCAATAAAAAATCACAGAACTTCGTTCTTCTTTCTGCGGCATTAAATGACGGAGAAGATAAAACGGTGTTATCTTCACTTTTAGCAGATACTCAGAAAAAAGTTAGCAGCATTGCAAAAAGCCAAAATCTGAAAATTAGAAGCGAGGCTCTAAGCCTTACCTCATCCGATAAAAAAGCATCATTCCAGAATAAAATGTCCATGGGCAAGTATTATCTGTATTTGAAAGCAAAGGAAAGCGGTAATCTTCTGGATAAAGAAAGCTTAAAAGATACCTCTGTATACCGTTTGGCAGAATTAGCAGGTTTATTTGGCGCTGAACAAAAGGAAGCCCCGTCTGCTAGTCCGGATACCAATAATAAAGACATAAAACTTGCGCAGTCTACCCCAAATACTTCTGATGCAAAACCTGTAATAACTAATATTCCTAAGTCCACATATGAAGCTCTACCTCTTTTGCCAAAAGAAACTAATTTTTTATATACCAATAAACCTGCTACAAAAAATACAGATGGAGAAAATCGGACAACACCTACACCTGACCTTGGAAAGGACACGAATACTAATCCAGTTCCTTCAAATGGCAGCAACATTGAAAGCAGCCCGCCTAAGGTTGCTTTAAACAGACTGAAACTAGAGTTTTATACC
>JAUZPS010000058.1 GCA_030705945.1 Bacillota bacterium | reverse complement strand
TGCTATTATAGCTGTTTTCATTCTTTACGTGCTCCTGACCTCGTTAAGTAATGGCGTCTCAAAAAATTCCTTGTTCAAGTTTTGTATGATGAAAACTCATTATATCAAGTTTTTGAAACTACCAGTTGCTAAGTTTTTTTGATACTAAATAAAACATCATCTTACTTTTTCAATTCATGTATAATCTCTTTTGCCTTATCATCCATCGATAAAAGTACATTATATTCATTAAATACAACCGTTCCAACATCAATTTTATTAAATACATACTCACTGCAACGCTTTGATGAGTTAGCGGCGATTCTGTCAAAAACACTTGTAAGAGAGCGTTCTTTAATAATCAAAGCAGCGCTTTCGGTAGTAACGCAATCATAAATTTTTGCAACATCTTCATTTGACGCTCCTTCAAGAGCCGCATACGCGGCCATTATTTCCCTCCTTGCGTCAGCTACTCTGCTATGGGTTTGGAAAATACCCGCCGCAACTTTTATAAGCTTGCCAAGGTGGCCTATAAGAAGCAGTTTTTCAAATTTATACTCCGTAGCTTTATCCAACATAAAACCAATAAAATTACTGACTTTTACAATTCTGTCATCCTGAATATTCAATTGATTCTTCGCAAAATCTTCGCCATAATTACCAAATGTAAATACTACAACTTTGATTCCTTTCGCGGCAATAACACTAAGCTCTAACTCTAAAGCATCCTTCCATGCATCTTCAGACATAGGGTTTACAATTCCTGTAGTTCCAAGTATTGATATCCCTCCGATTATGCCAAGCTTAGGGTTATAGGTTCTTAACGCTATTACTTCTCCGCCCGGAACACTTAAAGTTATTTCTACTCCTTTTCCTTCAGGCAGAACCTCCCGTACTTCTTTCATTATCATCCTGTAAGGAACGGGATTTATCGCGGGTTTTCCAACTTCAACCTTCAGGCCTGGAAGTGTAACAATTCCTATACCCTCCCCTGTTTTTAGGGTTATAGCGTTATCACAAGTAAAAATCACTGACGCAAAGATCTTAAGTCCATTAGTAACATCCGGGTCATCTCCGCCATCCTTTATAACTGAACACTTTGCGCTCTTCCCATTTAATTCTACATCGGATAAAGGAAGATTAAGCCTTATGCCACTGGGGGTATCAATACAGATCTTGTCAATTATTGTTCCTGAAGCAAGCATAGCCACCGCAGCCTTTGATGCTGCAGCTGCGCATGACCCTGTTGTATAACCCTTTTTGAATTTTCTTCCGTTTATGCTTACATAGTCTTCCATCGTTTCTACCTTTTAATTTTAGCTTTCTATCCCTATTCTAGCATTGATGCCCTTGTCAAAAGGATGTTTTACCGAATTGATTTCTGAAACATAATCCGCAATTTCAATGATATCCTCGGGAACATTTCTACCTGTGAGGACAACCTCAAGTTTGTCCGGTTTATTTAAAATAAAGTCAATTACTTCTTGTTTATCTATAAATCCTGTAGAAATTGCCGCAAATATTTCATCCAGAATAAGCATATCCCATTTAGCGCTTTTTGCTTCTATTATAGCCTGGCTAAGGAGCTTGCCTGCGGCAGCTTTTGCTTCATCCTTCTCCTCATCATTCATATTCCATGTAAATTTGCTGCTTTGCTTATCCCTTTTTATTATTAAATCCGGACTAAACCTTTCTAACGCTATTATTTCACCTGAATCTGCTCCCTTAAGGAATTGGATCATAAGGATCTTGAAACCTCTGCCATACGCCCGGACCCCCAGACCGACAGCAGCTGTCGTCTTACCTTTGCCGTTTCCGGTATATACATGAACTAAACCTTTTTGCAGTTTAACCACCTACCTTAACTTACAATCTTATAAATATGATACCCGAACAATAAAAAATCTCTCAAAAATAATTATTAATTATAAACCATTTACCTTATTTAAGTCAGATGATTAATAATTACAAACAATTATATTAAACTTTATACTCTGTAAAAGTTAAGGGATGAAAAATACCAAATTATAGATATAATTTATGACACCCCCTCTATCACTCGTAGAGTATGTGCTGCTAGAAAACATAAGGCAGGTCTTCTGACTAAAGCGTCATCGCTTTTTTACGCCTTCCCGGATAACCAGTGGACAATAACAAAAAAGCTCGTCTTATACAGCGGCGGGACCGTGTGAGATTTTCACTCACTTCCCTATTATTTGACTTATTTTTTGTTTGTATAAGTCAAAACCTTATTTAATTCATTTATTTGATTGTTATGATTATTTTATACTTTAAACTCAAAAACAGCAATAAAAATATTTGATATACTTCAAAGTTCTATATTTAAAGATAACCAAATGTAAAATCTTTCTCACGATTTATATAGTTGCGCGCAAACAGCTGAAAAAGGACTTTTCAAAGCGAACTGATATTAAACTTTACATTTGGTTATCTATATTAATTATTTCAAAAGGCTTTAAGCATTTTCTTTACCATAGCAACATAATTATCTGATTTTTCGTCAAAAGGTACTGCAATAACAAGATTATACGCTAACTTTTCGTTATCAATGGGAATCCATGCGTAAATCACTTCATAAGTTTTTCGTTTTTCAGTCCTCAATTCTCGAGGAAGATCGCAGTCAAGTATGAATATATCAGCTTTACCTAGCATAGTCATACCTGAATATACTTTACTTTTCGTCATGGAATGGTTTGGGAATATGGTACTTAAAGGTTCTTCTCTATAATACCCCAATACCTCGAGTAAACCACAAAGACCTTTCTCCCCATAAAGATTTGATGAATCCTTATTTTTGTCATTATAAAATGAGAAATTAGTATACTCTTTTATACCTTTGTTTTTAGCAGCGTTAAATGAAAAGCCTTGCGTAAATTCACCGATACTCTCATTTGCGTAATACCCGTTTTCTAATTCAATCGTGACTAAAGAATTATTTATATTATTCAAATTGTTTATTTTAATGCTCTTTAATTTCTCAATTACTTCATTTCCAGATACATTAAAATTCATATTGTTTAAATCATATTGATAAAAAATCTTATATGGGTCCTTTAATGAGTCAGGATTTTCTAGATGATTGTATTTATCGGCAACAATTGCTTTAACAGGTTTAAACCTTCCGTTTTTATATTCGCTGTCTATTGTAACATGAAAGAAATTAATCTTATCAATAGCGCTAAAAATTAGCAACAGGCGCATTTTTCCTGATGGATCAAGTTCAATGTTTTCTTCTCTTAGATCAATATTAAAGACCGCATTTGACTTATCAATTTTTAAATCTATCACTTTTTCAATATTGTTTAATTTATCCTTAAATGTACAGTTTCCTGATGTGTCAGTCTCAAGCGTGAAATTTCCGTTTAAGCATTTTTCGTAATCCTCCATATTGAAAACAGGAACGATATATGAGGAGGTTAATTTAAATATTGCTGTATCATCATTTGAAAAATTTGGAGTATCTGATAGACTTACTTGTAAAAAAGTCTCATTTCCTGATTTGAAATCTCTTAGTATTGCAGAGTAATAATAATCCGACCTTCCTCTGTTATTAGTATCATATATTTTGCAGCTGTAATTCTTTTTACCATTTATATTTAAGACAATATCACTATAATTTGGAATTTTATTATCATCAAAATTATATAGAATATTGACTGTACTTTTCTCTCCATGATTAATTTCAATTTTATTCATAGCCAATAACCTGCCAATTATTTTTGTAGGTTTTGAAGATCCGACATAAGTAAGATTTCTAGATCTATCTATGTAATATTTTATATCCAGCGCTTTTAGAAAGTCTTCAAGATTATTCAAATAGAATTGACCTTTATATTGATATATACCGCTCCCCTTTACTAGTCTACTATTTTTAAATATTTCATATTGAACGTCTGGATAAGGGGTTTTAGCAAAATAGTCATCAATTTTTCCTTTAACCTTAATATTTAGCTTAGTTTTATCCTTTTCCACATAAAAGGAAGCTGGAACAAAATTGCCTTGATATTTATACTCTGGCTTACTTTCATCATATGGCTCATCCTTAATGGACGTCTTAATATCCAGCAAAGAACAGATTTTAAAGAGCTCGAGACCTCCCATAGATCCATAAAGGAGGTTATAGTCTGAAGCAACATAGTTATTATAAACAATTCCGCTCAATTCCTTAGAGAAATTTTCACTAATCCTATTATTGTAAAAAGCTTTTTGAGGTGTTTTTAACTCTTGTGTTAGATTAGTTTTTATTTTTGATGGCTGTGGTCCCCTATTAATTTTTATAGAATTTACAGAGCCTGAACAGCCTGTTAAAACAAAACTTAATGCTAATAATATTAGCATAGTTGAATTAAACCGTGTACGTCTCATGGTTCTTCCTCCCAAAAGATAATAATTTTTTGATACTGAAGATCAAATATAAAATTAGTTTCATACTATATAAGTTGCGAAAAAGATTTAACATTAGACAGCATCAAAAAGTAAACTTATATACTTGGTGTTTCAAAAACTTGATGTATTAGGTCTCACCTTGCAAAACCTGAACAAGGAATTTTTTGAAACGCCCTTAGTAAATACATTTAAGAATGTTTACACTTTTAATCTATATTTCAATTATAAGTATATTCAATAGTAAATTTGTTACAGAAAGGTTAAAGTTTAATTACCGAAAGTTTCTGCGTCTATCTCAAGGAAGCAACTCCAACAATTCCCATTGTTTATTTTGAATATATTAAAACACATACTTGCCCAATCTAAAAGATTAGACGGCTACCTACTAAGGCGCCGTCCTCTTAATATAAAAAGCTATACAGTATTTTAAGCAATTATAAAATAGAAATACTTCTTATTTATCAGTAAATATAACTTAAATATGCCGCATAAGCCCAGCCTTGAATATTGTCAACAGTAACTTTCATCCATTGTTTATCACCTGAATAACCAAGTACTTGAGCAAATTGATTTTGTTTGATTATACCAATAATCTGCGCTGTAGTGGACGCTGAACTACGGATATTCAACTGATATACATCTTTCACAGTAACAAATTGTCCACTCGGAATAGGCGCTATATAGCCCCCCCAAGTCCATCCTAGGATTCCATTATAATTTATCTGATACCACCCTAAATAATAGTTATTTACAAAAATAATACTATTTTTGGGAATAGCGCATATTATTGACGAACTCCCTGAAGCGCTAGAACGCATATTTACCAACTCAACCGAGTCGGAAATTTTAGCGTACAATCCAGTGTTAACTGGATGTGGCAAGCTTGTCGAGCTAATGTTAGAAGGCGTGGGCATTGGTGTCGAAGTTTGTGTTGGTGTTGGGATTGATGTCGGGGTCGATGTTGAAGTCGATGTAGGCGTAGAAGTTGATGTTGATGTAGGAGTTGTTGTAGGAGTCAATGTTGGAGTTGATTTTGGGGTCGATGTTGAAGTCGACGTAGGAGTTGGTGTAGGAGTCAATGTTGGAGTCGATGTTGGAGTTGGTGTTGACGTTGACGTTGGCTTTATTGTCGGGGTCATTGTAGGCGTAGGTATTGCCTGATCTTCAATAATATACTTATATCTTGCTGGTACATACCCTTTACTTATCTGAGATTTAGAAATAAAGTACTTTTTTGTTCCTTGTATACCTCCATATGTCTGATCCGGTGTTGCTTCATATGTAAACGCTCCCTCAATACCGTACCAAGAACCCCAGCTATCAAAAATCACAACATGACTGCCAGGTAGGTCCAATATATCCATGTGTTTAATATCACTTAAACTGATGGGGTTAAAATAATTATTCAATAAAGTTGTCGTTGACTGTTTATAGTCCTTAATATCAAAAGCCGCTTGTATAAAACCAGAACAATCAAGGCCTGATGTACCTGGAACATAACCTAACCCTCCATGGGCATTTACATTTCCTGTAAAAGCGCCTTTATTAACCGAATCTATGAAGCTGACCCATGGCGCTTCATATGAATTGGTATTCAAACTGTCCAGCCCACCCCATGCATATGGAATTCCAGTTGTCGCGAGGGTCGTTTTATTTACGAATTGTATCGGTAATGTCACAGCTGAAGCATATGTAGGTGAAATTACAGAATTTCTGGAACTTGAAAAAGTCCAGTTCAGATTAATCATATCAAAAGCCCTCTGTTCTACCTTGCTTCTTGAAATCTGGCTTTGAACTCCAGCCTGGACACCGCTTAAGTTAAATAGCATACTTGTTGCTAAAAGCGCAGAACTGACCACAAATGCAGTAATTTTTTTCATCTGTTCATATCCCCTCGTATTAAATTTCTATTGAAAAATAAGATAAGAAATGCAGCTTACATAATAATTTTATTTGTTAATTATTTTGTAAGCAATAATCAGATTTTTACAAATCAGCCTTGAAAGCCTAATTAATTAAATTTTGAAACATTTACTATTGTTTTAGTCAAATCGGACTGAAACAATCAGTGGATAGCTGCATATATTTAGCAGAGTATGGATGCCGCAAGCGCAAAGTCTTGTAATTATTTGTATTGATTAACTTCTTCTTTGATACAGCCATCCCACACACTTATTACCCGATCTGAATTTTGGAGAATAGATCTATCATGTGTCACAATAAGTATAGTTGAATTTTGTTTATATTCCTCAATAACACTCATTACTTCCATTGCATTCTTATGATCCAGCGATGCGGTAGGCTCATCAGCAAAAATAACTTTAGGATTGTTTATTAAAGCGCGCGCAATAGCTACTCTTTGTCGTTGTCCTCCTGATAATTCATAAGGTCTTCTTCTCGAAAGTTGTTTAATATTCAACTTTTCTAAAATCGTCATCGCTTTACTTACCATCGCGTCCTCCTTACTGTTGCTTGTTACAAGCACATTATCAATAACTGATAAATAATCAATTAAAAAATGTCTTTGAAAAATAAATCCGAACTCTTGTTTTCTAATCTTTGCCCTTTCGTTATCAGAAATGGACCCAAATACCATATCTTTGTAAAAAACATTCCCAGTTGTGGGAGTTTTCATTCCTGATAATATGTAGAGCAGCGAGCTTTTTCCACTTCCTGAAGGCCCTATTATTCCTACCATTTCTCCTTCGGTTAACTTTATATTTACATTTTTTAACGCATATGTTTCATCATCCTTGTCAATACCATAAACGAGAGTTAATTCCTTGCCTTCAATAATCATTTTAGACTACCCCCTCTATAATAGCTATTGGATTCAGTCTTTTTAGCATTCTCCAAACAGGTATTATTCCGAATAATATTGAAAACAAAGGTATACAAAAAGTTTTTGTTATATAGTCAAAATCCCATAGCTGCAATGGTTGTCCTTTTGGCGCAAACAAAAATATATTCAGCAAATTTCCTACTATCATAGAAAGTATTAGCCCTAATATAAATCCTATAATATTCATGCCGCAAACTTCTGCAAAAGCCCTGTTTATTATTTGCTGCCTCGTATATCCAATAGCATTTAGCAAGCCGAATTCATTTCTTCTCTGATAAAAATAAATATAACACAAAAACCCTATACATATTGATACAATAGCAATAACCATGATATTTACTGTTGTTAGAAGCATATAAACGCTTTCCATAACGTTTTCTAGGGATCTCTTTGTAGAATCATATGTACTTATCCATAACTTTCCATCATGTGACGGTAGTGACTCTAGATAATTGTTTAAAGCTTCCAATTTATTTTTCTTTGGAATAATTACTGCATCTATATACTCATACCGTATATGTTTATCATTCATATAATCATCAAGCAATGAAAAACCAAGCACAGATGATCCCTCAAATATTCCAACTACCTCATATTCTCCTTCAAGCCATTCATCCTTATCTAACTTGCTTCCAACCTTGTCGCCAATTTTCAACTTTTTATTATTTGAAATGTTGCGATGAATAATTACTTCATGTCTTCCCGGCTTTGGGAGATTACCCTTAACTAATTTCAAATTCATTCTTCCCATCAATTGATGAATGTCATTTTCTTTTAACATAAATATGGGAGCTCCCTGAGGAGGAGAAAAACTTATAGTAAAATTAGTTTTAACAACTGCCGCAGGTAATACCTTCTCTGCAAAATTTTGCTTTTTTAAATCATTTACTATGTCTTTATCCAATACTGTTTCGTTTATACCGACTGACGAAAAAAACTTTTTGGGTTCCACAGATACTACGTATGCTGCATGATCCGTTGATTTTAAAAGCATTTGTATTGTGTATAACAGCAACACGCTTAACGCTATAACGATAACTATTGATATGAATCGTTTTTTATTATTGAGATAATATCTTATTATTGAAAGTGGATTCATCTTACCTCCCCGTAATCACATAAATTTTATAAAGACAACGGCATATAACAGCTAGAGTCCTGATAAAAGTGAGCAGACATAATAATTACATCAATAATGTTAATACAATTATCCTTGTTAAAGTCACATTTACTGTTATAATTAATATCTCCTGAAACGGTATTAAATGACTTTGAGAGTTCTATTGCATCTTCCATATTAATTAAGTTATTCTGATTAATATCTCCTGCCCATAAGTTAATTGGCTCATAAATTGAACCTATAACACCCTCAGATCCGCTCATCATAATATTTTTAATTTCTCTTTCTAAATAGCCAGGTTTACTAATCCTGATTGAATACCAACCTAAACTTTCCGGAATATTTGATAATCTAAAGAAGCCTTGATTATCTGTTGTTGTACTTATATCTGATCCTAAGACCTCAACTTTAAAACCATCTTTCAATACTGAACTCTCAGATACACCTTTTATGTCAGGCGAAATACAGCCTGTTACTGTAAAATAATTATTTGTATGGACGCTCTGAGCAATATGAGGTATCACATAGGATAGCATTCCAAAACCATAAATGCTTCCATTTTCATCAATTGCAACAGTATTTGAGCCACCTGCAGCAACAGCTTTTATTTTATTTGCTCCACAAGATATGTCACAGCATCCCAAAATATTATGCCCCCATGCGACTACCGAGCCATCCTCCTTATAGGCTACAGTATGATTATCCCCTGAGCAGATATATTTTACATCTTTTAATCCATCTGGAACATTGCATTGACCAAAATCATTTTTACCCCAGGCAACAACTGATCCATTTTCCTTTAACGCCACTACAAATCCATAACCAACAGCAACAGACTTAACATTTGACAATCCTGAAGGTACATTTCGCTCACCATCATCATTCTTGCCCCAGACAACTACTGTTCCATCCTCTTTTACTGCCGCTGTATTGCTAAATCCTGCAGCAATAGCTTTTACTTTCTCCAGACCTTCCGGAACATTACACTCTCCATAAGCATTACCTCCCCATGCAACGATAGTTCCATCTTCTTTCAACGCCACTAAATGACTGTAGCCTGCAGCAATTGACTTGACATCTGCCAAGCCTGATGGAATATCGCAAGGATTTTTGTAATTCATATATCCACCCCAGACTGTAATTTTACCGTCTTCTCTTAACGCTGCTGTAAAATTATCTCCTGCGCATATAGCTTTTACATGATCCAAACCTTCTGGAATGTCATATTGTCCATAAAAATAATGTCCTCCCCATGTATTGACAGTTCCATTATCATTTAGTGTTACAGTGTGGCCTCCAACAGCTATGGATTTGATATTCTCCAATTCATTAGGGCTGAAGCATTGCCCACTAGAATTCCATCCCCAAGCAACTATTGAGCCATCCTCTTTGAGGGCGGCTGAAAAGTCGCTACCTGTTGTAATAGCTTTTACATTCATCAATCCGGCTGGAACCTTAAATCGGTCTGAAGTTGGTTTAGTAATTTCAACAACTGAACCGTCTTCTTTCAGGGCTAATTTACTGGTAATTGCCTTAAAACCTTGTTTCCCGATGAGTTCGATTGGCGTATTGCTGAGACCCCAAACAGTAACAACTCCGTAAATATCTAGCGCGACTGTGTTGCCTGAATCTGCTGCAATTGCTTTAACTTTAGCCAATCCTTCAGGGATATTGCACTGTCCAGAATAGTTATACCCCCATGCTACAATAGCGCCATCGTCTTTTAGAGCTACTGTGTGGCTGTCCCCAGCCGCAATTGCCTTTACATCTTTCAAACCTTCTGGAACATCGCATTGACCATACTTGTTATTTCCCCAAGCCACGACTGTGTGGTCTTCGAGCAATGCTACCGTATGTCCGTTACCAGCTGCAATGGCAATAACATTTTTAAGTCCTGACGGAATGTTGCATTGACCATAAAGGTTATCCCCCCATGCAGCAATAGCGCCATCCTCTTTTAGCGCTACTACATGGTTAGCGCCTGCCGCTATTGCTTTAACATTAATCAAGCCTTCAGGTATATTGCATTCTCCTGAACTATTCCCCCCCCATGCAATTACGGTTTTATCCTCTTTTATTGCAGCAATATAGCCATTTCCCGCAGATATAGCTAAAAACCTAACCTGATTAGAACTTTGTTCAGTATTATCCTGAGCATAACTATTCAGACATGTTTGTTGCAAAATAAAAGTTAAGATCAATATTATTGATAGAATTCTTTTTCTCATCTTATCCCCTCCTGAAAATTATCCAAATCGAATGGGTTAGGTAGTATAAAAAGCACTATTAATCTTACATTTGACGGAGCAAAATAACGAACGCTTTAACGTTATTTTGCGATAGGCAAATGTAAAAGATTAATTGCTTTTTATATAGTATCAAATAAACTTAGCAACTGGTCGTTTCAAAAACTTGATATAATGGGTTTTCGTCGTATAAACTTGAACAAGGAATTTTTTGAAACGCCCTTAGTCATACAAATTTTGCGCTTATACGTTTATAGCAATACCAATTGTCCATCATTTATTAATTTAAACTAAAAAGTCTCTAAATTTAAGTGATTGCAATCATGTTCTATGTAATATAATTATATGACACATGTCATATGACAGTATTTATATTAAAATCATTATTAATCTTACATTTAGCAAAGCGAAATAGCGAAAGGTTTTAACGGTATTTTGCTCTGCTAAATGTAATCACTTTATGCCCATTTCCTTTAAATACATCACTGCTTTAACCCTATCACTAATTCCGATCTTATCATATATACTACTAATATAATTCCTGACAGTCCCATCTGATATATATAGAGCATTCGAAATTTGCTTGTTTGTAAAACCTTGCGCCAGCATGACAGCCACTTCCTTCTCCCTGTCCGATAAGCTATCTAAAACCGCGCTGTTTTCTTCTTTTGTAACAGGTAATTTTGAAAGCCCTTCTGCCAGCTTTTTGGTGACATCCGAAGGCATGACCATTTTTCCCTGAGCGGCATCATGAATCGCGTCGACAATCTCTTTGATTTCTACATCCTTCAAAAGATAACCGCATGCCCCATATGCAAGCGCATTGATTATATACTCATCATCATTAAATGTGGTCAATATCAATATTTTAATTTTCTGATCCTGCTTCTTTATTTCTTTCAGGCAGTCTATGCCATTCATTCCAGGCATCCTGATATCCAATAATATAACTTCGGGATGAACTTTTTCTACAAGCTTAACAGCATCATCTCCATTCGCTGCAATACCTACAATATCTATACTCTTTTCCAGCCCGAGCAGGGTTTTCAAACCATCCCTTATAAGCGGCTGATCATCAACAATCATTACTTTTACCGGCATTACTAAAGTCATCCTTTCCAATTGACAGGCTTATCTGAATTAAAAACCCATCCCCTTTTTTAGAATAAATTTTTAAAGTTCCTCCAATTTCATTAATTCTTTCTTCCATGGCAAGCAACCCAAAGCCCTTGACGATTTTATCAGTTCCCTCACCGTTATCCTGCAAAAAAAACTTGATATAGTTATTTTCCATCTTTAATTTAAACACAAAAGCTGTGCTCCTTCCATGTTTAATTCCATTTGTAAGTCCTTCCTGAAGAGCCCTGAAAAATACTTTTTCAATTTTAGGTGATAAATCAGGTAGTTCTGATATTTCATATCTTATAAAAATATCCCCGTTTTTAGTAATCTCTTCTATTAGAAGCTTTATAGACGGAATAAAACCCACAATTTCATTTCCGGATTTTAGAGTTTTAACTGACTCCCTTATATTATTAAGACCATACCTGACTTGTGTTTTTGCTGAATTGATTTTTTCAATTGCCTCTTGGGGTGACAGGCTGATTAATTTCTCTCCCGCTTCAAGCTGTAAGATAACTGAAGTAAGAGTATGACCCACTGTATCGTGAATCTCCCGGGCTATTCGGTTTCGTTCCTTTAAAATAGTGATTTCCTCCAGCTCCTCATTAGCCTCCTTCAGTTTTGCGTTCACATTTTCTAGTTCTCTGGCTTTTATTTTTAATTGGCTCATTGTTTTATCAAGAAGCTCTTTTTGTCCTATCTGAACCATAATAATACTCATTATTGCAGGTATTAGGAGAAAGGATAGCAGATATATAAATTTCCCAGATAAAAATGAAATTAAATTAACAGATGGATTATTAATATAATCACTTACAAGAAATAAAATGAAGCTGAATATTGAAAAGAGGAAGCTGAAACTTTTGTAATAAGCAATTGTTACATCGCCTATCAAAATAAAATTATAAATATATGCTACTCCGCTTTTGTCAAGTATTTCAATCAGGAAAATTACAAATAAATCAAATAATATTAATACTTTTCCGATAGATCTGTATTTATCTGATCCGTAAACTATCGAACTTCTCAAGGTAACAGAAAAAATAAATACTCCAGAAAGCAGCAATAGCTTCCATGGATCCCTTATATTATTTAACACAATATATATTGTGACAAATATAAGTGTTGTATATTTTATTGTATGTAGATTCCGCTCAATCTTTTCATCCACTTTTTAACCATCCTTTAACAATTAATTGGACCATGCCATAAGGAATTTAGCAATTGCATATTTCAACGTGAAAAAATATTTTATCTAAATCATGTTATTATTATAATGTTATTATCATTATATTTATAAATTTATCAAGTGTCAATAATTTATAATATTCTTCCCCTCACTCAGACTTTAGAAGAGCTTTTTGAGGAAGCAAAAAATTCAACTATTCTTAAGGCTGTAGTGGAGAACAAAATGGTAGGTTCCGTCAGAGCCTTTGAAAAAGATGGTTCTTGCTTTATTGGCAGATTAATCGTACACCCGGATTACCAGAATAGCGGAATAGGCCGCAAACTAATGGCTGATATTGAAAATAATTTTGGTTGTATAAGATTTGAGTTATTTACGGGTCATCTGGATAAAAAGAATCTTGCCTTTTATGATAAGTTATATAAAAAGCACTATTAATCTTACATTTGACGGAGCAAAATAACGAACGCTTTAACGTTATTTTGTGATAGGCAAATGTAAAAGATTAATTGCTTTTTATATAGATTACAAAATATTTAAAACAGAAGTTATAAATAACAAACTTCAGCTTATTTATTTAGAAAAGTTTAAAAACTCCCCGAATTATTAAAAAATCGCAAAAAAAATGCCCTTAAAAGGGCGATTAGGGGAGTAAATTTTCTTACTCAATATAAATTATCGGCGCGCTTTTTTAAAACTTAACACTTATTTTAAAATATTTTTAAAAATTTTTATTTTGCTATGCTAAATGTAAGATTAATAGTGGTTTTAATCTATATAAAAATAATAAGATTTTTTGAGATACCCGATATCCTGAGCAATCGATAGCTTCAGCAAGTGGTTTTTCAGAGCCTTTAAGTTTTTTCCTTCATCATCATAATCTTTTAGAAGTTTTTGAAATCGATTTTTCTGATGATCGCAACAGTCCTTATTAACATAACCCCATATATGTTGCGCAGCGTTTATCTCTGCTCCTCTATCCTCACTAAGAGCTAAAGCCTGTTCAATCAGAGTATAAAATTTAATAGCTATATTTTCGCTTTTCTTCTTGAGAAGTTCTCGTATTTCATTATAGATCTTTGATGAACGACTTAAAACAAGGTATTTGTAATTTGCCCATTCTTCTTCCAAGGCGCTTATGCGGAGATT
>JAUZPS010000579.1 GCA_030705945.1 Bacillota bacterium | reverse complement strand
TAACAGCAGGACCGCTCTTGAAGAGGTGTGGAATGAGTACCCTGGCTTATCCAATGCGGAAGTAAGAGGAGCTTTGGCGAAGTGCGGCCTTACCAATGAACATATAACGAGTCAGATGATGGTTTTAAGCGGAGGAGAAAGCGCAAAAGTCAGATTATGCAAGCTTATGCTCAAGGATATTAACTGGCTGGTATTGGATGAACCTACTAACCATCTCGATGTTGCTGCTAAAAGCGAACTTAAAAAAGCGCTTCAGGAGTTTAAAGGAACGATACTTTTAGTCAGCCATGAGCCAGAGTTTTATGAAGATTGGATAACCGATATATGGAATGTAGAAAACTGGACTACTAAAATTGTTTAATAGGCAAGAAAAGTATTTCTGCGAATATAATGTTTTAGATATGTAAAAAAAGAAAAAATTTTTGCATTTACTAAATATAATGGAACAAACTTTATAAAATAGAAGTCTAACTAAATAAAAATCAAATTAAATAAATGGAAGAGAGGGGCGCATTAAATTGAAAAGAAAGATATCTCTAATATTAGCTTCGCTTATGGTTTTGTCACTATTATTTTATGCAAATGTTTTTGCTGCAACCGACAGCGGGCTTGAAAATGCTGTAAAAGCTGTAAAAAGTAAAATTACTATTCCTGCTAATTATTCGGTATTCAATTTCAGGAATGGTACAGAAGGAAATAAAAAGGTATGGTCTCTTGACTGGAATGCTAAAGACGGATCAGGCGCTATTAGCGTCGGAGTAGATGAAAAGGGAAACATCATTCGCTACTACAACAATAAGTCTATAATGGAACCATTAAAGAGAAAAATTCCTAAAGTTAGCAAACAGGATGCCAAAACAAAGGCTGAGGCGTTTATAAAGGGTGTAGCTCCAAGTTATTATCCTCAGACAAAGTATTATGAAATAGGACAGAGAGCTGTTATTGATATTGCTTATAATTTTAACTATGTCAGAATAGTAAATGGCATATTGTTTCCGGCAAATTACATAAATGTATCGGTAAATAGCGATACTGGAGATGTTCAGTCCTACAATGCTACATGGTCAGATGACGCTGTTTTTCCTGCGCCTGATAAGGTAATATCAAAAGAAGACGCCGAAAAAGCATATGTTGAAAAACTTGGTCTTGGATTATTCTATCAGTCATTGATGGAAAACAATAAACTTAAGCTTTTTGCCATGTATGCGCCAAAAAGCCAGAATGAATATATAGACGCTTTTACAGGCGAAAAGACTAAACTTTATTTTGCCAATGGAATGTTCGGCAATTATGAAGCGTCGTTTACTTCGGCTAAATCAGATAGAGCAATGGATTTAAAAAATGGAGGCTCTGATCAGGTCGCTTTATCCCCAGATGAAATAAAGGCAATTGAGGATGTTTCAAAAATTATCTCAAAAGAAGATATGGAAAAGAAATTAAGAGATACTAAAATACTTGGTTTAACCAATGAATACACAGTAAAGGACGCATCCATTGAAAAGTATAATTTCAATTCGCAGGACATTACATGGAGAATGTATTTTGTAAAAGGCGGAAAAGAAATTCCATATCAGGAAACGGTAAGTGTCAGCGCTGATGCTAAGACAGGAGATATTAAAGAATTCTGGATAAGCGCGTCACACAAGGATGATGAAACGCCCAAATTTGATAAGGAAGCATCCAAAACTGCGGTTGAAGAATTCCTTAAGGAGATGCAGCCAGACAAATTTAAGGCTTGTGAGTATGATATTAACTCCGATCAGAATATCCGTTTGGAAACCCTCGCTAACGAGAAACCTCGTGAATACAGCTTCAATTATCTAAGGAAAGTAAACGGGGCTATCTACCCTTCGGATAATCTTTCAGCAAGGTATGACGCCATAAGCGGTAAGATTGTAAGCTACACCATGAATTGGACAGATGCGGATTTTCCTTCATTAGATAAGGTAGTATCGGTAGACAAAGTTTATGATAACTTATTTAAGAATGTAGGCTTGCAGCTTCAATACAGATCAAACTATCCCGATGAATATATGATGAAATTCCCTGAATTAAGTAATGAAAAACAGGAAATCAAACTTGTATACGCGTTGAATACTGAGAAACCATCTACATTTGACGCTAACACAGGTGAACTTATTACTTCAGACGGAAAGCCTTATATTGATTTAAAAACATCAAGTTATGATGATATAAAAGGACATTTTGCGGAGAAATATATTAAAATACTCGCTGAATATGGTATTGCTTTTGAAGGCAGCAAGTTTAATCCGGATAAGGATATTTTACAGAAGGATTTTATGAAGCTTTTATATAGCTTAATGAATTATGGGGGCATGAATAATTTCCTATCAATGAATGACAGCGCTCAGATTGATGAAATGTACAAAAATTTGATAGCGGCTGGGGTAATCAAAGCGGCAGAAAAAGCGCCAGATTCAAAAGTGACAAGGGAAGACAGCGTCAAGTTCATTATAAGGCTGCTTAAGTATGATAAAATAGCGGATTTAAAAGGAATTTATAATTGTACTTACAAAGATAAAAATAAAATTGATCCAAGTCTTATAGGTTATGTGGTTATAGCAGACGGCCTTAATATTGTTAAAGGGACATATGGTTACTTTAACCCCAAAAAGACATTGACAAGAGCAGAGGCTATTATTTTAGCTTATAACTACCTGCAGAATTAATTATGGGAATTAATTTGAGAATTTAGACTCAGCAATGAATTTTGTGGTCCAGCGACTTTTGTTGGTAATTGCCGCTGACCACATTTGTGAAAACCAGTATCCCCAAATGCCAGAGAGAACTGCCTTAAAATCAGAGGCAGTTCTTTTTATTTTAAAATGAATTAATCTTTTACATTTATAAAATTCCGGACTTAAAAATGATATATGTTACGAATATTAAGTATGAGGAAAAATGATTAATATATAGTAGAGATCTTCTAATTCTGTACCCTTATATACAGCAGACTTCATTTTGATTTTAATATTCTAAAATATTACTAAAATTATTACAATGTAACGGCTGCTAGATAGTATTTGATCAATACAAAACAGCATTTCTGTGATGTAGCAATAACTAGCAATAGCATGCCTACATACCGCTCAAATACAACAAAATCTGGCCATTGATTTATGACTATAATACTGTATCCCGTTATTAGGATTACAGTATTATATAAACGTTAAATAATTTTGGGTTAGGGGGATAAAGTATATGTAAAAATCAC
>JAUZPS010000578.1 GCA_030705945.1 Bacillota bacterium | reverse complement strand
CTGAAGTATCATAAATAGCTAAATTATAGTCTCTACCTGTTGGAATATTTTGTAGTTCAAATCTATATGTAGCAGACTCGCTAATAGAAAATTTAAACCAATCTTCATCATCTTGATTATCAATAGTAGCTAATATTGAATCATACATATTGATGTTTTTAGTCTCGTATATATAATCATTATTCTCATAATTATCAGGAGTTGAAATAACAGCTTTTAGCTCATAGTTAGACGATGCATTATAGCCAGAAAATGGATAGACCTTAATATAATACTTTCCAGGTGTCGGTATCAATATATTTGCTTTCTCTGACTGATTACCTCCATTATATGACCCACCAATAGAATCATCAAAAGAGTTAGAATTAAATACCGATAAATCATAGTCACAACCAGTAGGTATATTCTTTAATGTAACCGTAATTTTTCCTGCTTTAGGCGCATCTATTACATACCAGTCTGTATCAGCAAGCACATTGATTGTGGCATTGATTGGAGTATTATCAGTGATTGACTTTGCTGTAATACCGCTGTCATTAGGTTCATAAGAATCAGGGGTGTTAGTATTAGGATAGACCAAAAGCTGGTAGCTATGACTTCCAGTTGAGTTAAATGTATAACTGTGAACATTTATATAGTATTTACCCGCAACAGTTGTATTCAATGTGATGTTCTCATCAGAGTTACTGCCGTATGTTGAAGATGCAGTTAATGCAGGGGTTGGATTATATACATACAAGTCAAAATCATTCCCGGTTGGGATGCCTGCAAGCCTTATTAAATACTGTTTGCCTGCCTCAAGATCTATTGCATACCAGTCGTCTAAATCGTTACTATTCAATATGCTGCCAGATACGGAGCAAAACCCAATTGGCATTGCTGTTGATGATGAATTATTGGGTTCTGTTTCATCAACATAAGTATATGGTGATATACTTTGTGATTGCATATTTTCTTTGACGCCATCTAATCCGTTATTTGAAGGTATATCAATTTCTTTCTGTGGCAAGGTAGGTAAATTCTCTTCAGCAATATATGGTTTTACTGTCTTCCCATTCTTCTCTTGGGAATTATCCACCGACCACTTTGTGATGTCCGCGATATTATAATTCTCATCGTTACTAAAAATTATTGGTGAAGGCGCTACTGTGGGAGTGGCAGTCGGCTCTGGCTGAGGCGTCGTATCATTAACCGCGGCTGCCGCGTCAACTCTCCCTTGAGAATTTACCTTTCCAATTAAATTATTCTTTTTAACTACAGTCGTTTTTATCCTAGTCACAATATCATTTATTGATATACCAGGATATAAGCTTTTAATAAGAGCAATTGTACCTGTTACAGCTGGAGCTGCCATCGAGGTGCCGCTCAACATACCATAATTATTGCCTGGCAATGTACTTAATATATCAGAACCGGGAGCCGCAACATCTACATCATTTCCATAATTAGAATAAGTAGCAATGTTTCCGATATTATTAATCGCGGCAACAGATATGACATTAGGAATATTGAAACATGCCGGATAGGCAGGCGATTGTCCAACATCAGAACTCATATTGCCCGCAGCGCATATATAGAGGATTTGGCTGTTTGCCATTTCGTCATATAAGGCCTGATTATTTTCAGCGCCACCCCAGCTACAGTTGACTACGTTTATACCCATATTCTTGCAGTACTCAATTGCCTCAATCGCATCAGATGTAAATCCATAATTTCCCTCAATAAACTTAAGTGGCATTATTTTTACATTTGGCGCAATTCCACAGATACCTTTGCCGTTATCTTTTGCAGCAATTATTCCACTAACGTGTGTACCATGCATATCTGATGTAGACGAGTCAAATACCGACTGGTCTTTATTCGCAAAATCCCATCCGTTTACATCATCTATATATCCGTTATGGTCATCATCAATGCCATTACCTGGTATTTCCTTTGTATTAGTGTAAATGTTATCCTTTAAATCTTCATGATTAATATCCACCCCTGTATCCATTACACCTACAACAACATCAGGGCTTCCTTTTGTCTTCTCCCATGCTTTTAAGATATTAATATCTACTCCGGCAACTCCAGTCTGTCCATTTATAGTCTGTCCGGAGTTATTTAATGCCCATTGTTCTGAAAATCTTGTATCGCTTGGAACATCATAAAGACTTAACTGTTTATCCTCTTGAGCATATTCAACATCTTTATTATTCTTAAATTCTTTTAATACATTATCATTGAACTCTGTTTCATTAAGTTCATATACTTGAATTTTATTAGTTTTTATTTCTTTTTTCAAATCCAACCTTGATAACTTTGAATCTTTCAGCACAGAATTTTTTATTCCACTAACTGAATTCAAATTCTTAAATTTAACAATAATTCGTTTGCTTTTATTTTTACCATTAGATTTCTCTGAATTATTATTTTTATCATTAGTTAATGGCGCTGAAGAAGGTAGTATTGAATTTGTTGGTGTGTTTACGGATGGTTTAATTGTTATTTCTGAAGTTATTGGCGTATTTGCTGGAATAATTATAGATGAATTTTGAGATGCAGCAATTTTAGTCTGTGTTGGTAACACAATTGGCGCAACTGTTGGCATCTGCGTTGCTTCCTGCGTAGGTACAGGAGTTGAAGTAGTTAGGCTCTCTTTTTTATCAGCATTGTTAATAACTTGAGTCGAATTGCTATTATCGACAATTATACCGCTTGAGCCATTACTACTAAATGAATAACTCCAACTAAAAAAGACTTGAGCTATTAAAATAAATAGCACTAACAAGGAAACAAGTTTCCTGTTATTTCTCATTTCTGTTTTCCCCCTTTTCAAATAAGTGAAATCATATTTAATTTATATTTTAAATACAGCTTTTGATAAAATATTTAGAGCGCGTATAAAATAATGAGAATTGCTTTCGTTCGCATTAATTGGAAATATGGCCCTCTTTGAAGTGAAACAACATTCTTATATTATTTAAACTTATCAATAGCATGTATAATTTTCTTTTTGTGTCAAAACTTATTAAATATCACATGATAAACATTCTA
Organism: Bacillota bacterium; assembly: GCA_030705945.1. Classification (GTDB taxonomy): domain Bacteria; phylum Bacillota; class Clostridia; order Acetivibrionales; family DSM-2933; genus Pseudobacteroides. Next base: position 201 of record JAUZPS010000578.1, on the reverse strand, counting down.
TTACTATTTTATAATCATTGCAAGATTAAGTTTAACATAATTGGTTAATTTTCTATGTAAAAGAATTATTTTAAATTTAAAAGTTAATCTGAAAGCAGTCCAATTTTCTTACATAATGACAGCCAAATCTTGTCATCTACGAAATTCTGTTGTAATTGACTAAGTGTTTTAACCTATACATGTATTAAGTTGGATAAATTT
>JAUZPS010000577.1 GCA_030705945.1 Bacillota bacterium | reverse complement strand
GAATATCTTCTGAAGCCCTTAAGAGAAAGAGTATACGCTGACATATATTGCAAAGGGTCAGTGCCAAAGCCTTATATCAGGGTTGCAGAGATGGGGAATGACGCAGGTATTGTCGGAGCGGCAATGCTTGGAAAGTAAATATGAGAAATATTAAAATAACTATAGAATACGATGGAACAGATTATCATGGTTGGCAGTCCCAGGAGAATGCTGTTTCTGTTCAAGGTGTCATAGAGGAAGCCTTAAGCAAGCTGACAGGAGAAAATATAAACATAATCGGCGCGAGTAGGACTGATACTGGTGTACATGCTTACGGTCAGGTCGCCAATTTCTTTACTGAATCGAAGATTCCAGCAGAAAAATTTTTTCTTGCGGCTAACTGCCAGCTTCCTTCAGATATTTCTATAGTAGGCTCTGAGGAAGTTAGTCTGGATTTTCATTCAAGGTTTTGCGCAAAGGGTAAAAGATATAAGTATCTTATTTACAACTCCAGATCTCCGTCTGCGCTTCTAAGAAACAGGGCGTACCATGTACCTGTTTCCCTTGATTTTGAAAAAATGAGAAAGGCAGCTTTGTATATTCCGGGAAAAAAGGATTTCTCAACTTTCAAAGCAACAGGAAGCAGCGTTAAAAGTTCGGTGAGAACAATAACAGGCATAGAGCTTAATAAAAAAGAAAATGTCATTGAGATGGTAATTACTGGAGATGGATTTCTATATAATATGGTAAGGATAATTGCCGGGACATTGGTGGATGTTGGTAACGGCAGAATAAATTCTGATGATTTAGGAAGTATTATAGAAAGTCTTGACAGAACAAAGGCGGGAAGAACAGCTCCTGCTCATGGATTGTATCTTATGGAGGTTTTCTATTAAGAATTTTTAAGGGAATAGCCTATTTTCGTTGATTCGATAACGATTGTTAGATAGCGAACTGTAAAGTTTTATATAAGTTCGCTTTGAAAAGCCATTTTTAGGCTGTTCAGCGCAACGAATAAAACTAATTTAACTGTTCGATTTCTATAGACAGAAGGGATAAATACCATGAATAAAACAGAACTTTTAGGAAGATGGACAAAAGAAAAGTCCGAAGAGCTTTACGGCATTAAAAACTGGGGAGCCGGATATTTTTCTATTTCAGATAAGGGAGAAGTCCTTGTTAATCCTTATAGGGATAATTCTTCGGCTGCAATCAGCCTTATGGATATAATTTCAGGAGTAAGAGAACGCGGTTTGGACATGCCAGTATTACTTCGTTTCGAAAATTTACTGGATTCCCAGATTTCTTTTTTGAACAACTCATTTAGCGAAGCCATAAGGAAGTTAAATTACAAAGGGGAATACAGGGGAGTTTATCCTATAAAGGTCAACCAGCAGCAGCAGGTTATTGAGGAAGTAACCAAGTTTGGACAGCGTTATCATCATGGCCTTGAGGTAGGTAGCAAAGCAGAGTTGGTAGCGGCTCTGTCTTTAATGAAGGATAAGGAAGCATGCCTCATATGCAATGGGTATAAAGATGAAGAGTTTATAGACCTGGGTCTTTATGCTGTAAAGATGGGATATAAATGTTTCTTTGTAATTGAGATTCCAGGGGAACTTGATATAGTATTGGAGCGTTCACAGGCTTTAGGAGTTCAGCCAAACATTGGCATCCGCATCAAGTTGTCGGCAAAAGCGGGAGGTCACTGGACAGAGTCGGGCGGCGACAGAAGTATATTCGGCTTAAACGTATCCCAGGTTATAACTATGGTCGATACTTTAAAGGAAAAGAAGATGCTTGATTCCCTTAAATTACTGCATTATCACCTCGGCTCACAAATTCCTAATATAAGGGATATCCGTTCAGCTGTATTGGAAGCGACCAGAGTGTACGCTGAACTTGTTAAAGAAGGGGCCCCCATGGGTTACCTTGATTTGGGCGGTGGGCTTGCAGTCGACTATGATGGATCAAATACGAATTATACAAACAGCAGGAACTATAATGTTGAAGAGTATTGCACAGATATTGTAGAAGCGGTCATGTCTATTCTTGATCCAAGCAATATACCGCATCCGGTCATAGTAACTGAATCCGGACGCGCAATGGTCGCGTATTATTCGGTTTTATTGTTCAATGTCTTAGATGTTGAAAAATTCGAGGAATTCGATATACCTGACAAGCTTGATGAGAATACCTCGGAGCAGATTAAGAATCTATATGACGCCAACAAAAACATTAACTTGAAAAATATTCAGGAATGTTACAATGACGTGCTTTATTATAGAGATGAGATCAGAGACATGTTTAAGCATGGAAGAATTACGCTTCGCGAAAGATCTTTCTCAGAAAAAATCTTCTGGAACACCATTAGCCAGATTGCAAAAGAAAAGACGAAGCTCAAAAATGCTCCGCCGGAATTGGAAGATATTGAAAGCGCTATTGCGGATATTTATTATTGTAATTTCTCAGTATTTCAGTCAATACCTGATAGCTGGGCAATTGATCAGTTATTCCCAATAATACCTATACAACGTTTGCTGGAATTACCCAAACGTAATGCTGTTATCGCAGATATAACATGCGATTGTGACGGCAAAATTGACCGTTTTATCGATCTTCATGATGTCAGGAACACATTACCTTTACATGAAATGAAAAACGGCGACGATTATTATCTTGGCGTTTTCCTGGTGGGAGCATATCAGGAAACTTTAGGTGACCTCCATAATCTTTTTGGCGACACCAATGTTGTTAGTGTAAGAATTTATCCGGATGGCAATTATGATCTGGTTAATGAAATTCATGGCGACAGTGTAGCAGACGTCCTGTCATACGTTGAGTTTGATCCAAAAGATATGCTGGTAAGCTTCCGCGAAAAAGCAGAGGAAGCTATAAGGGATGGACTTATCAGCGCTTCAGACAGGCGGGAAATCATGCGTGCTTACGATAATGGTCTGCGTGGATACACTTATTACGAGCGGTAAGTATTGTAGGATTTCTTAACACAATTATATACAGATAAACAACCTTGGAAAACCAAATATGATTTTAAATTTAGACAAAAGAAATACAGATAACCAAATGTAATTTAAAGGACCCTCGCCATTGTAATATGGTTTGGGTCCTTGTTTCGTGTATCTTATAGGAGCCAAATGTAAAATTTTATATGTAAGTGTCAAAACGACTGTACCTCGAATAAAACGAATTTTTTTGAGATAATATCTTACAAATAACAGATTTGGAGGTATTATTAATGTCAAGTAACCT
>JAUZPS010000576.1 GCA_030705945.1 Bacillota bacterium | reverse complement strand
TATAACCTTTTTTATAATGACTCTGGCGTTATATTCGATCGAACCAATTATCACAGTATATGTTACCCAATTGACTAAAAATGCTGGTCATATTGCGCTGATATCAGGATTGGCATTCTCAGCATCAGGATTGGCAAATATCTTTGCCGCTCCAAGATTAGGAAAACTTTCTGATAAAATTGGAGCGCATAAAGTTATATTAGCCGCACTTACCATTGCAGGAATTGTTTATATACCTCAGGCCTTTGTAAAAAACCCATGGCAGCTAATGGGACTTCGATTTCTATTGGGATTAATAATGGGAGGTTTAAATCCTTCCGTGAATACCCTGATTAAGAAAATTACTCCTGATTCTCTTACAGGCAGGGTTTTTGGTTTTAGTATGTCGGCAGGATATTTAGGTGTATTTGGAGGGGCGGTTCTCGGAGGACAAGTGGCAGCGCGACTTGGTATACGATACGTATTTTACACGACAAGCGCATTGCTACTGCTAAATGCAGTATGGGCTTATTTTAAAGTGTATAAAAAACTTAATTCAAATTAGTAAGGGTGTTTCAAAAAATTCCTTGTTCAAGTTTATACGACGATAACCCATTATATCAGTTTTTTGAAACGACCAGTTGCTAAGTTTTTTTGATACTACCTAACTCAACTTTCCCACTTCAAATAAAGCAGCCGTGAGACGGTCAATAATTCATCTTCATTCGATAATAAATTTGACACGCGAATGTCTGAGAGAATATGGCTGCGTGAATATTAATGATGTGGGAAAGTTGAGATAGTAAATTTGATACAAAATTTAAACGAATGGGAGATAAGAAATGGAAGATTTAAATGCAACAAGCAAAACTGATGTTATTCAAGCGAAGAAAACGGCGCTTGTAGTTATAGACCTGCAAAAAGGAATTGTAAGCAGGGAGACAGCGCCTTACAGCGCAACACAGGTTATTCAGAATGCAAGCAAGTTAGTAAACGCGTTCACGGAGAAAGGAGCGTTTGTAGTTCTTGTAAGAGTTTCATCCATAGATGGAAAAGATATGTTTAAGCCAAATACAGATTTAAAAATGAATTTGCCGCAATTTGCAGAAGGGTGGGACAGCCTTGCACCTGAATTGGCAAATGTCAAAAACGCTCATGTTATTACCAAAAGACAATGGGGAGCGTTCTACGGTACTGAGCTTGATTTGCAATTAAGACGCCGTGGTATAGACACGATCGTATTATGCGGTGTTTCCACCGGAATAGGAGTAGATACTACAGCAAGAGAAGCGTATCACCATGGTTATCATCAAATTTTTGTGGAAGACGCAATGACGGCTTCCACAAAGGAAGAACATGATTTTGTTTGCGAACATATCTTTCCTAGAATTGGTAAGATTCGAGCAAGTGAAGAAGTGGCCTTATCATTAAGATAAAATGAGATACAAGTTATTGAAGCAAAATTATATTTTTTATAAATATACAAACGTATAGAATGACGAATAAATTGAGCAACCTGTTTTCCATTTATAAAGTAAAAATGGCATTAAACCTGTTAAATTAGTGTAAACAGCGCTACCTATACCTTGATTTCGAAAGTATTCACGGTAAAGATAAATAAGATGGTAGAATTTGTTGACTTATAAATTTAATTTAACTATACTTAATTATTATTTACTTATTAAAATAAATGGGATGGGATTTATATGAGAATAGCTTTTATTGTGTATGATGACTTAACATTACTAGATTTTGCAGGGGCGTATGACCCGATCACAAGGTTAAAGACCATGGGTTTTATTAAGGACTTGGAATACCATATATGTTCATTAAAAAGCAAAGTTAAAGCATTTGAAGGAGTAGAATTGATACCGGATAAAGTAAGTAATGACCTGTCAGAATATGACTATATTTTTATACCTGGTGGAGAAGGAGTAATAAAATTATTAAGTGATTCGGAATTTATATCATGGATTAAAAATATTGCCAAGGATACTGTAGTGACAGCTGTTTGTGGAGGTTCATTAGTTCTGGGGGCTGCAGGATTTTTGTATAATAAAAGTGCGACAACTCACCCGTCTTTAATGAAATATTTAAGCAAATTTACTGAAAATGTTTCTGAGCATAGAATTGTTGAAGATGGTAATTTAATAACGGCTAGAGGCGTAACTTCATCGATAGATTTAGGATTATATATTTGTGAGAAAATTGCGGGAGTAGAAACAAGGGAAAAAATACAAAAACAGATGGATTATTCAGCGTATACTACTAAATGATTTTAGTCTACACTGGAGTACTCATTGTTAAGGTAAAAGAAGAGGTTTAAATCAAAACTCTTTTTTACTGTTTTCATATCCTATACTATATATTTTGCAATAAACATTTTACATCAATTTTTTATATTGTAAAATATATACCTTGATTCATAAGTTGCGAAAAGTTCAACTTTGATAGTAAAATGCAGACGTATTAAATGCATTTTTAATGTAAAATCTTTTTCGCAACTTATATAATTACTTTGTTATGTTCAACATATTCAACTATACTGCCATCAAAGTGTTTCATAGTCAAACATCAGTTGTGAATAACTTGACTAAGGATAATCATGGATACTTTTTCTTAACTGATAAAAACGGAAATAAAATTCAATGTGATTATCGTTTGATAAATATTGTTTTGAACTTTCAGAAGACAAGAATGAGGGAAAATAAAAGATTTAAGATAAAAAAAGTATTTAGGGTGTTTCAAAAAATTCCTTGTTCAAGTTTATACGACGGAAACCCATTATATCAGGTTTTTGAAACGACCAGTTTCTAAGGTTTTTTTAATACTACTTTATATGAATAAATTTGTCTCGTTGTGGAATTTTATCTATAACTTATAAATTTTAAATTCTCAGGGAGGCAAATATGAATGAATTTAGGTGCAATAGATGCGGCAGGAATTTTGATGTGGACTATTTCGATGATGTTTTTGAAATTGGAGCTTTAATACCTGATTTGTGTCCGGATTGCTTTAACAGAGATTTAAGTAAAGACGAATCCTAATACAAAACCATGAAAAGCGGGGCTGTATTTAGCGTATAGCCCCGCTTTTTGAGTGGAAACTTATATTAAAAAAGCCGGGATTATGATCAATAATATTTAATAAGGGAGTTTCAAAAAATTCCTTGTTCAAGTTTATACGACGGAAACCCATTATATCAGGTTTTTGAAACGACCAGTTTCTAAGGTTTTTTTAATACTACTTTATATGAATAAATTTGTCTCGTTG
>JAUZPS010000575.1 GCA_030705945.1 Bacillota bacterium | reverse complement strand
CTATCCAATCTATATCCAAATATAGTTGAATTAGGGAGATTCAAAAAAATCCTTGTTCAAGTGTTGTATGATGAAAACCCATTATATCAAGTTTTTGAAACTCCCAGTTGACCAGTTTATTTTTTGATACTACCTTATCTATATTATTAGTCGTCTGATAAAAGTTATTCAATAATAAAGCATTACAAATTGGCAAAAAATAAAAACTGCCTTAAACCTGGCAGTTTTTATTAAACTTCACTATTTCACAAAATGAATCTCTGTCTTATTTTTATCTTATCCTAAAATAGCCTTAAGATCAGCTTCCGGAGTACTGATAGGTTTGATATCGAACTTTTCAACTAGAACGTTTAATACATTTGATGATATAAACGCTGGAAGTGTAGGCCCAAGGTAAATATTCTTGATACCAAGAGCTAGCAGTGTCAACAGGATACAAACCGCTTTCTGTTCGTACCATGAAAGCACAAGCGTCAATGGAAGTTCGTTTACCGAGCAACCAAATGCTCCAGCAAGAGCAACTGCCACCTGTATAGCTGAGTATGCGTCGTTGCACTGACCCATATCCATTATTCTAGGAAGTCCCCCGATCTCGCCGATATCAAGATCATTGAATCTGAATTTGCCGCAGGCAAGAGTAAGTATAACAGTGTCCTTTGGAGCCTTTTGAACAAATTCCGTATAATAGTTTCTTCCAGGCTTTGCTCCGTCGCATCCTCCAACTAAAAAGAAGTGTTTAATTGCTCCAGCCTTAACCGCTTCAATTACAGTATCTGCTGCTCCAAGCACCGTATTTCTCGCAAAACCCGTAGTTAATACTGAACCGCCATTTATACCTGTGAATTGCTTATCTTCTTTCCATCCGCCAAGTTCTATAGCTTTATTTATAACAGGAGTAAAATCCTTCACACCATGGTTATCAGCAATATGCCGCATTCCTTGGAAGCCGACAACAGATGTTGTATAGACTCTGTCTGAATAGCTTTCCTTTGGAGTCATAAGACAATTTGTTGTAAAAAATATTGGCGCCGGAATACCGTCAAATTCTTTTTGCTGATTTTGCCACGCTGTCCCAAAGTTCCCTTTTAAGTGGGAATATTTTTTAAGTTCCGGGTAACCATGAGCTGGAAGCATTTCACCATGGGTGTAAATGTTAACTCCTTTGCCTTCTGTCTGCTCTAGAAGTTGCTTTAAGTCGAGCAGGTCATGTCCTGAAATTACAATGAATGGACCCTTTTCAACATTAGTTGTCACCTTTGCAGGAACAGGATGGCCGTAAGCTGATGTATTGGCTTCATCAAGAAGAGCCATACATTTAAGGTTAACATTTCCGAATTCCATCAAAAGTTCTAGCCAGCCTTCAACAGTATGCTCTTCTCCAATAGCTTTCAAACCTTTGTAAAACCATTCAGTTACTTCCACGCTTTCTTTTCCAAGAACATAAGCATGCCATGCGTATGCCGCCATACCGCGCAAACCCAGAAGTAAAGTTGAGCGGAGGGACACAACATCTGTATCTCCAGCCCAAAGCGCCTCAGCTGGCAAATCGCTTGCAGGACCGATCTTCGCCTTTTCTTTTATAACAAGTTCCTTTAACTCGTCGATTCTTGCTCCATCAAAATTAACATTAGTCACAGTCGCAAACAGACCTTGCATAATAAGCTCATCTGCAGCTTTCCCTCCGGACTTCCCAGCTGTAGCTCTTGCCAGACCAATCAATGCGCCTGTTAATTCATCCTGTTTATTAGCAACATCCGGCTTTTTACCGCATACACCTACATTAGTACACCCTTTACCTCCTGCTGTTTGTTCACATTGAAAACAAAACATGTTTGACATTTCATATCCTCCTTTATACTGGTTAAACTTTATTTTTCATATATTTTTTGTTACCTGTTTAGCAAAGTTAAGTAAATATATTAAAAGTGATTAATCCTCGAGAACATTGCCGTCTGTAGTGATTGTAAATACACTCCATGGAAGCATTTTTCCGCTATCTATAAGAGCCTTCTTAACGGCTGCTACTATTCCGCCGCAGCATGGAACTTCCATTCTTAAAACAGTAACACTTTTTATTTCATTTCTTTTGATAATTTCTGTTAATTTTTCAGCGTAATCTATATTGTCAAGTTTTGGACAGCCAATTAGAGTTATTTTATTTTTCATAAATTCCTGATGAACATTTGCATACGCATATGCAGTACAGTCCGCGGCTATAAGTAAATTCGCCTTATTAAAATATGGAGCGTTTACCGGTACCAATTTTATTTGGCAGGGCCACTGCCTTAACTGTGATTCCATAGGACCGTCAGAATTCACCATCACGGGTTCTGCAACCTTCTTCTCTATAGTTTTTACATTCATTCCCGGACATCCGCCAAACACAGGTTTATGAGCTTCCTTTTGCGCGCCTTTTATGGACTCCATTCGCTCCTTTACCAATTCTTCATTAAATTCATCCGCTTCTCTTTCAACTATGGTAATTGCGCCTGTGGGACATTCAGGAAGACATGCTCCCAATCCGTCGCAATAGGAATCGGATATCAATTTAGCTTTTCCATTTACCAGCTGAAGCGCTCCTTCATGGCAAGCATCTATACAAATTCCGCAGCCGTTGCATTTTTCTTCATTTATAACAATTATTTTTCTTTTCATATTCCCATTCTCCCTTCAGTTTAAGCTTCTTGACTTTTTATTTTTAGAAAAAATCTGCTGTCTTATATTTTTTTCAAACAGTGGTTTGTTGTAATTACAAACTGATTATAATATAATGGAAAATAAAAATCGGTATCCTTAGCTACAGAAATAACTGAAATGAAGAAAATACTTATACACATAAGAAGCGAGTGATTAGCATGCAGGAAAAATACATAAATACACTTCATAAGTCCCCTCTTTTTGGAGGAATTGAACATGATGAACTGGTTGAAATGCTAAAATGCCTTAAACCTAATATAATCAGCTACAAAAAAAATGAATATATAGCCTTGTCAGGCGATAAATTCAACAGTGTTGGTATAGTTTTGGATGGCGAAGCGGCAATTAGCAAAGAAAATGCTGCTGGAAACCGTGTTATGATGGCAATAATAAAAAGCGGAGATATGTTTGGCGAGATGCTTGTTTTTTCACGAAGTTCATCATGGCCAGCAAATGTTCAAGCCCAGGAAGCATGCGTTGTGTTTTTTCTTCAAAAAGAAAAGATAATAGGCGAATGCGGGAAAATGTGCTCTTGGCATCGTACCCTTATTCAAAACATG
>JAUZPS010000574.1 GCA_030705945.1 Bacillota bacterium | reverse complement strand
GCCGCCGCTTCTGATAAGATGGTGGCAAGGGTCCATACGGGAGACCCTTCCATATTCGGGGCGATTCGTGAACAGATGGATGAACTCGATAGGAGAAATATCGCCTATGAAGTAATACCTGGCGTAAGTTCATTTTTATCGGCGGCAGCTGCCCTGAAAAAGGAATACACTCTTCCGGGAGTGACTCAGACAGTTATTTTGACAAGGTTGGAAGGCCGCACAGGGGTTCCGGAAAATGAATCAATAGAAGCGCTTGCAGCTCATGGAGCGACCATGATTATATTCTTAAGCATTGGAATGGTTGACCAACTGGTTGAAAAGCTCAGAAATGGATATAGGGTCAATACTCCTGTCGCTGTAGTTTATAAAGCCTCCTGGCCGGAACAGAAGATAATCCGGGGAACACTTGAAACTATTGCTGGTAAGGTAAAAGAAGAGGGCGTCAGAAAGACAGCTTTGGTAGTGGTTGGGAACTTTCTTGGCGATGATTACGAACTTTCGAAACTTTATGATAAAAGTTTTACACATGAATTCAGAACTGCCTCGGAATGTAAGAAGTAATGGAGGTTTATTATGTCTATTATATATGTTGTTGGTTTAGGGCCCGGAAATCCCGGGGATATGACTCCAAGGGCTGGGGATGCTATTAAGAACGCCGATGTGGTCATAGGTTATAATACTTATATTGAATTAATCAGACAATACTTTCCACAAAAAGAGTTTATACCCTCAGGGATGACCAGGGAGGTAGAAAGATGCGAACTTGCGCGTAAAAAAGCTCTTGAGGGCAAAAATGTCGCGCTTGTAAGCAGCGGAGACAGCGGTATATACGGAATGGCGGGAATAATGCTCGAAGTTGTAAACAAGTCTTCATCAGATATAACGGTTGAGGTAGTGCCGGGCATAACTGCGGCAAGCGCTGCGGCTTCTGTCCTAGGGGCGCCTATAATGCATGATTTTGCCGTAATCAGCTTGAGCGACCTAATGACCCCATTGGATTTGATTTATAAGAGGGTTGAATGCGCTGCGGAAGGTGATTTTGTAATTTGTCTATATAATCCTAAAAGCAAGAATAGAAGTGATTACATAAATAAAGCAGCGGACATCATTTTAAAACATCGGAATAAGACTACTCCCGTGGGTATTGTAAGGAACGCTGCGAGAGAAGATCAGGAATATTTTATTACAACGATAGAGGAAATGCTAAATTATCAAATTGATATGTTTACCGTAGTTATCATCGGTAATTCAAACACATATGTTGAAAATGGAAAAATGATTACCCCAAGGGGATATAAGATAGATTAATGGTGATTGTCTATCATCAAACGCAAATTAAAAACATAAAAGCATTAGAGCTTGCTGGAGAACAATAATATGAAAAGATTGATCAGGGTTGGAACTCGAAAAAGCGATTTGGCTATAACGCAGAGCAACTGGGTTATTGATAGGATCAAAGAAAAATATCCCCAATACGAATTCGAATTGGTAGGGATAACAACTAAAGGCGATTTGATACTCGATAGAAGCCTCGATAAAATTGGAGGCAAAGGCTTATTTATAAAGGAGCTGGAAAATGCTCTATTAAACAAGTCCATTGATATTGCCGTGCACAGCATGAAGGATATGCCTGCGGAGCTGCCTCATGAGCTTACAATCGCTGCAATAACTAAAAGGGAAGACCCGAGGGATGCTCTGGTTACATTGGATGGAATAAGGCTTCAAGACTTGAAAGAAGGAGCAATTGTAGGCACCGGAAGCGTAAGAAGAGAGGTCCAGCTTATTAAGTTGAGACCTGATATAAAAATAAAGCCCATAAGAGGCAATGTGCCAACAAGAATTAACAGGCTTAAAGAGCATGAATTTGATGCGATAGTTCTTGCCATGGCGGGCTTAAACAGACTGGGCCTTAATAATGAAACTACTCAAAGCATCGATGTCGAAGAAATGGTTCCGGCAGTGGCTCAGGGAGCATTGGGGATTGAAGCTCGCAGGGGAGACGAACTTGAACATCTTATGGAGGAATTGAATGATAATGACAGTTCTCTGACAGTCAACGCCGAGAGGGCATTTCTAAAAAGGCTTAACGGCAGTTGCAGCGTTCCCCTTGGCGCGTATGCCAGCATAAATGGCGATAGGATGAGAATATACGGAATGCTGGCGAAGGAAGATAAGACTGGAATCACTAAAGCTTTTGTGGAAGGTGACAAACTGGAATACAATGAATTGGGAATAAAACTTGCTGATATATTGTCTAAAGGTGGTGAAGAAAAATGCATGGATTAGGTAAGGTATATATTTTGGGCGCAGGGCCAGGCGACGATAGGTTAATAACGCTAAAAGCTGCCGAATGCATAGGAAAGGCTGACGCTATTGTTTATGACAGGTTAGTTGGCAGTTCTGTTTTAGGTTTAGCCAAAAACAACGCAGAGCTTATAAATGTCGGGAAAATGCCTGATTTTCATGCAATTCCTCAGGATGAAATAAATGAAATACTGGTGAAAAAGGCTGAGGAAGGTAAGATTGTCGCTAGGGTCAAAGGGGGAGATCCTTTTGTTTTTGGAAGAGGCGGGGAGGAAGCCGAGTTTCTTCATGAAAACGGCATCGAGTTTGAGATAATACCGGGAGTTACTTCAGCTGTTGCAGTTCCCGCGTATGGCGGCATACCTGTAACTCACAGGGACCATTGTTCTTCGCTTCATATTATTACCGGCCATGAAAGGCCTGGGAAAGAAAGTAGTTTTATCAACTATGAAGCGCTTTCCAAACTTGAAGGAACAATTGTGTTTCTTATGGGAGTTAAGAACCTTCAGATAATCTGTAAAAATCTTATTGAATGCGGGAAAGAAAGCTCAACGCCCGCAGCGGTAATTGAAAAGGGGACCACTATAGATCAAAGAGTTGTTGTGGGGACTTTAGCTGATATTGAAAACAAGGTCCATGACGCTAAAATACAATCACCGGCCGTTACTGTTATAGGAAGCGTTGTTGGATTGCGGGAGCGTTTGAATTGGTTTCCGAAAGGAAAACTAGCGGGTAAAAGGATTATTGTGACAAGAGCACGGGAACAGGCGAGCAGTCTTGTAAGCAGCATAAGGGACCTTGGCGGCGAAACGGTTGAATTTCCAACAATCCGGATTGAAGAGCCTTCTAATTTTTCTCAATTTGATAAGGTTCTGGAAAATATCAGGGATTATAATTGGATTGTATTTACCAGCGTCAATGGCGTAAAAGGTTTTTTTGGAAGAATGAGGGTTAAG
>JAUZPS010000573.1 GCA_030705945.1 Bacillota bacterium | reverse complement strand
GTTTTTTGCAATATTTAATCAATTAGGTAGTATCAAAAAATTAACTTAGCAACTGGTCGTTTCAAAAACTTGATATAATAGGTTTTCGTCATATGAACTTGAACAAGGAACTTTTTGTAACGACCATATTGTTGGATACGCAATCATTGACAATAAGATAACAAAGTATTAAAATAAGTATAGAATGACGTATCATTCTATACTTGCGAAAAAGGTGATTTAATGGCTTATAAAACATCTAAAGAAACTCAGGAAAAAAAGGATGCAAAAAAGAGACATATTATCAGCACCGCGATTAAAGTCTTTGCAGCAAATGGATATCATGGTACGACGGTAAAGGACGTTGTTGACGAAGCTGAAATATCAGTAGGAACGTTTTATTTTTACTTCAAGAATAAGGAGGATTTGTTCCAGACATTGTATGATGTTGTCACAGATGAAATTTACGAATCGCTGTTTAATTCACTAAAAAAAATAAATGTTGAGATAGACACAGGTTTTAGTAAAGCGATAGCATTCTTTTTAAAAGCAACTGAATCTCACAGACCACTAGCAAAAATTATGCTTATTGATGCAGTAGGCTTAAATCCCCAGTTTGAAGCCAAGCGGGCGGAAGTCACAAATAAGTTCATAAATATTACCGCAGGCCACTTTAAAGAATTAAAGCAAAACTCAATGATTAAAATAGCAGATGTCGAAGTTTCAGCTATGGCTTTTATAGGGACAATTAATATGATTCTGGTTGAATGGCTTCAAAGCGATAATTCCAAAAGATTGACGGATTTTGCTTACACATTGATCGTCTATAATTTACAGGCATTAGGGATTATATTTAACGAGGAAAATATAAGAAAAGCAATATTTGAAACATTAAATACAGACTTGTGTTGATGCTTATACATTGAAACTATGAAACTATATAAAAAGCACTATTAATCTTACATTTGACGGAGCAAAATAACGAACGCTTTAACGTTATTTTGCGATAGGCAAATGTAAAAGATTAATTGCTTTTTATATATATAAATGTAAAAGATTAATTGATTTTAATATAAGTTATTAAAGGAGAGATTATATGAGAAAAATGCTTAAGTACCGCTGGATTATACTAATAATCTGGCTAATTGTCACAGTTCTATTTACAATAAACCAACCTAATCTGAAGCAAATATTGAATCAAAAAGGTCAGGTATCCATCAGCAATGATTCGCCTTCAAAAATTGCTTCCCAAATGTTAAACAAAATGGGAACCTCAAAGGGCGATACTGCTTTATTTGTATTTGGAGGTAAAAACAAATTAACCGATGAAGATATGAAGGATGTTGAGAAGGGGATTGACAATCTTAAAAGCAAAAAAGAATCCTTAAGGATCAATAATATAATAGATCCCTTCGGTACTCCTGAAGCTAAAGACCAACTGGTGTCCAAGGACGGAACAACTTTGATTGTTCAGGTTACTTACGAAAAAGGAACAAGAGACAGCGAGACAATAATGAAGGGCTTTGAGGATACGATTAAGAATGTAAAACTAGAACATTATATTACAGGCGAGCTTGCAATAAACCGTGACTACTTAAAAGCGACAAATGAAGGTGTGGATAAGAGTTCAATAATCACGGTTATATTTATACTTTTAGTTTTGATTATAATGTTCAGTTCAGTTGTCACGCCATTTGTATCACTTATAGCGGTGGCGGTGTCTTACTTATGTTCTATGGGTGTAATAGGAATATTGATAAATACGGTTGATTTCCCTATAACAAGCTTGACTCAAATGTTTATAATCATTATATTGTTTGGTATTGGCACTGACTATAACATTCTGCTCTTTAACAGGTTTAAAGAGGAACTTGGAAAGGGTTTTTCTGTTGATGACGCGGTTGTGAATACCTTTAGAACTGCCGGTAAAACAATAATATTTAGCGGTATGACTGTATTTATTGCTTTTGCGAGCCTTAGCTTTGTGCAGTTTCCGATATATCGTTCTGCAAATGCTGTCGCTATAGGCATAGCGGTTCTTTTGCTTGAGTTGATGACTCTGACTCCGATTATAATGAAGCTTTTAGCAAGAAAATTCTTCTGGCCGTCACACAAAAGCGCGGGTCATAAGGAAAGCAAGTTCTGGGATAAGGTAACTTCAGTATCGGTAAAACATCCTGCAATTTCATTATTGGTGGTGGCTATCATTATTGCGCCCGTTATTATTTTCAATACTCAAAAGCTTTCCTTTGACAGTTTGAAGGATATGAGCTCAGACACCCCATCAGTTAAGGGATTTAATATAGTGGCAGATAAATTCGGCAGGGGTAAAGCAATGCCGACTACCGTTGTGTTGAAAAATAATGAAGCTATGGATAATAACGACGCTCTTGCTGTAATAGATAATCTGACAGAAAAATTAAAAAAACTTAAGGGAGTTAAAGAAGTATCAGGAGCAACTCAACCTAAAGGCGAACAGATAACCAGCTTCTATACCAATACTCAGACTAAAACCGTCGTAGAAGGCCTGTCGGCGGCAAATGGAGGAGTAGGCAAAATTTATGATGGTCTTGACAAGATAAAAAGTAACCTTTCTGCTCCTGATTTTTCAAAGGTTAATGACCTGGTAAAAGGCACAGAAAAAATTCAGAAAGGCATGGAGGCAATTAAAGACGGTCTTGATAAGGTAAATGGAGGTATAGATAAAGGCGCAGGCGGAAGCGAGCAACTAGGAGGAGGTATAGCAAAGCTAAAGAGCGGCGTAGCTAAGATAAACGAAGGCGTCAAGAATATTTCTGATAAACTATCTCAGATAAATGCGGGTTATAATGCATTAGGAGAAGGTTATAAAGCTCTTCCCGAATCAATTGCTCAGATTAAGCAGATCGTAACAATGATGCAAGGTACAATTGGAAAGATTGACTCAAAGCTTCCAAATGACTCTGATGTGGCGTCTCTCAAAGCAATGTTAGGCAAGCTCTCAGGAGCTTTAGATTCTATGTCTGCTGGAATAACCAAGGCTAATGCAAATTTTGACACTCTGACGGCAGGGTTATCCAAGCTTAGCGGAGGTCTTAAAAGTATAGAGGAGAGTACAAGCGCCAATTCAGAGTTGGTTAAGGGTATAGATCAACTTGAAAAAGAGGTTTTGGAAGGACTTAAACAGGGCAGCAGCGGTCAGAAAAAAATAATTGACAACATGTCTCAATTAATAGCTGCAACTATGAAAATAAAATACGGACAGTCCGAATTATCTAAAGGGTTAAACGGCTTAGGCAGCGG
>JAUZPS010000572.1 GCA_030705945.1 Bacillota bacterium | reverse complement strand
GTTTTTATAATTTTCAAGCCATTTGGTACCCTTAAATGCATAACAACCGATATTAATGACACTGTCCGGTAGATTCATTTCAGATAGATTGGTACAATCTGAAAAAGCATAATCACCAATGCTTTTAATGCTGTTTGGCATGGTGACTTTTGTAAGATTTGCGCATCCTGAAAAAGCTCTATCGCCAATGTTCACAACACTAGATGGTATTGTAACACTTGTGATACTTTTACAGTTTGAAAAAACATCATTAGAAATAAATATAACAGGAGTACTATTTATTTGGTTCGGAATTGTTATATCTCCACCGTTTCCGCTATACCCAACAATAGTACTAGAAGCGGAACCAGTAAGTGGAATTGCCTCTACCCACATAAAACCATCGGATGTTGTACCCTCATATGAGACCGCAAAAGCAGAGGTTGAAAGAATAAGTGTTGTAACCATTGTTAATAAAAGAATAGATACAATGAATTTGTTGCTTTTTTTGAACATACTTAATCTCCTTTTACAAATAATTTTCATACAAACGAGGATATGATTTGTGAAAATTTATCAAAATTGCTTTAAACTTTGCTTTAAGTATCTGCGCTTGTTCATTAAATTTTTTATTGTCACATTTTCATGCTCCAATACCCCCGTGAGCATACTTACATAGGTTATATCGGTCAATATTTATTTTATAAATAGTAGAATATTGGAGCACTCTGAAAGACGTCCACTATGAAAATATGATATCATATGCATGGGAAAAGCAATCATGAATTCCGGTAGATGCATTGCTATTGTAAATACAATAGCATATAATAAAAGTATAGAAGGAGTGATTGGGAATGGCGAAAACAACGAATATCTATGTAAGGCTTGAACCGGGACTAAAGGAACAGGCTGAAGCTGTGTTGGGACAACTAGGTATTCCTGTATCCAATGCAGTAAATATTTTTTTGAAACAGGTTGTTATGCAAAGAGGTATTCCTTTTGATGTAAAGCTTCCTGCTACTAAGCCTAAAGCTGTTTCAAGTTTAACTGAAACTGAACTGGATGCGGAGTTGGAGAAAGGGTTTGAAGATTTGGCGCAAGGAAATATAAAAGCTGCTGAGAAAGCATTTTCGGACATTCGTAAGGATTATGGAATATGAAATATAATATAATTCTGACAGAACGAGCTGATAACGATTTGAGAAGCATCTATGAATATATTGCATTTACACTGCTTGAACCTGAAATAGCAGTGGGGCAATTGGAAAGAGTTGAAAAAGGAATAATGAGTCTAGATGAAATGCCAGAGCGGTTTCGCATGTTTGAGAAAGAGCCATGGCATAGCAGAGGACTTCGACAGATGCCGGTAGATCATTTTATTGTGTTCTATATTCCAAGAACTGAGGATAAATCAGTTAATGTTATCCGAGTTATGTATGGAGGAAGAGACATTGATGAGCAGTTTAAAAAGACTAATACATGATTAAACAGTATTTTGCGAAAATATATAAACTCACGACCTCCCGCCCCCCAAAACGAACCCCTGAATAAACTCAACAAAATTGCGTGGGGTATGTGTTGGGAATGTAAGTAGATTTGTGGGAATTTAATTTTAGCGCATTTAGCGCTGGAAACTCTGGTCTCCAATTTTGGAGACCTTTTTATATTCATAGTATTTCCATTTCACTGTCAATATATGCTTTGTATCGGAAATATACGTATTATTTTAAATAAGTTTGCTATGACTGAAAACCAATAACAATCCATTCATCAACAACATCCCAGAAGTTAATATCGTATGCGACCCTTGTATATCTTATCAAACCATGGGTGCAGATCTGCGTATTTCGGTACATCCGCGAATCCGAATAGAAAGATATTAATATATCTAATATTAATAAGTCGATATGGAGTATTATGAAATACATCAAAAAATTTCCACCAAATAAAAAGAAAAAGATTGCTCGTAGTTTAGGTAGGATGAGTATCTCTACTTTACCAGTATTGCTAGATGTACTTAATTGTGATGAGAAAAATAAAATTTCAGAAGTAATTGATGCCATAGGCTTTTTAGTGTTCTATAATCAGAATTGTGATACAAGAAAAGTATTTGAAGCCATAGTAAACACCATGTCAAGATATTCGGATGACAAGGTCATATTTTGGAAGTGTACACTTTGCCTTTCAGCTTTTAACTTTCAGGATAGTATAGATATTTTGAATAGGATAATAATTGATGATAATCCAGAACTTATAAAAAGCGAGGCAAAACGATCATTAAAATTAATTCGAGGAAATTATGGATTATAAAATAGTAAAATTGGATAGTTTCTGTGTTTGTGGTATTTCGACTCATATTTCGAATTCTCAGAGCAGAAATATGGGTATAATAAAAAGGTTTTGGATAATGTTTAATAAAAAACTAAAAAAATCGCACATGTTTCAAAAAGGCAATTGGTGTAAATATGGAATTACATATTCCGTTTTCCATCAGTAACCTCCCTAACGGCTTTTTGCATCATGGAAGCTACTTCATCAATAGAATAACCCTGTTTGCCGCTTAGCTTTTCTTCTTCTACAGCTACCAGATTTTCTCTCAATTTCAGCATGCTTTCTCGTCTTGAAAATGCTTCAATATCCATCACAACCAAATCACCTTCACCATTTTTAGTAAGATAAACCGGTTCACCTGATTTTTTACAAAGCGTGGAAATTTCGTTATAGTTTTTTCTTATTGCTGCCGATGGCTTTATATTCATAATCAACATACCTTTCATAGCATAATTGTACTATTATTATATTCTTATTATACTCCCGGTTAATCTTTCTCGTAAATCGTTTTGGTTTTTAAGGTTTATTTGTTTTATCGTCTTCCACAGGATGCGTAAAATTCAATTTTGCATTGTCTCCAAATAATTCTAGCGCCTTTATGTCATATGCCCTTGCGGCTTCTTCCTCGGTATCAAATCTCCCAAGATAAAAGCATTTATAATTAAGAGTAATGGTTGCTGCCCATTTATTATCGCGTTTATAATAAGAGACTCCCAAGTAATTTGAAGTTACTTTTCTGATTTTAGTCTTTACGCCTTGGCGACAGCGGCTTTCATGATCTGCTGCTAATATTTTATTTTTCTCAATAATATTTTCGTAAATTACTTTCAATTTGTCAGGCTCAATTTCCGGAAAATTTCGTTTTGCATTTTCACCATATAATTCTAAAGCCTTTGCATCATAAGCTATTGCGGCATCTTTTTCTGAGTAGAAATTGCCTATATAAGTTCT
>JAUZPS010000571.1 GCA_030705945.1 Bacillota bacterium | reverse complement strand
TTAACGTTATTTTGTGATAGGCAAATGTAAAAGATTAATTGCTTTTTATATACCACAAAAGTCGATTAGGAGTGTCGAAGAAATAACTGGTCATGCAGCCCTTTTTTGTCTGCTTAATTTGAAGTAGAAGAGTTGACTAAGGGCGTTTCTAAGAATTCTTTTTTAAAGTTTTGTATGATAAAAACCATTTTTCAGAGTTCTAAAAACCTGATAGCGCCTTGCTTTGATTACTCATCTTGCTTGCATCGGCGCTATCAGGTGACCTACTGTTATAATAAATTGTATTTAAAATATATGTAGTCGTATTTGTGTTTTAGGATACGCTATTGAATTGATTTGCGATTAACACAACATCAGACATATTGATAGCTTTATCGCCATTTATGTCGTAATCAGCTATATATTTTCCATCCCCTAAAACAGAATTGAATGTTGTCGCCAAAAGTATTACATCCGCCATATTTACAACACCGTCTTTGTTTAAGTCAGCTTTAAGAGTTGGCTTTGATGTAGGAGTGGGTGATGAAGGAGCAGTACTAAATTTCCACCAATTCAGATTAAAAAGATAACCGCTGTTACCAGTGAATTTTAGATAAAGATCGTGAGTACCGCTAATTCCGCTAGCGCTGCACGATGCAGTGGTCCATGTCTGCCAATCGCCAGTTCCTGAAAAGGAGCAATAGCCTACTACAGAACCTGTAATGCTATCAAGCCTGATTTCAATATTTCCTCCGCTGGCGCCGCTGGATATTCTAGCCTCGAACTTTTCTGCGCCACTGCCAAAATTGATATTTTTGTAAACAGCATAATCCCCATTTTCAATGTATCCGATATCCTGTCCGCCTTCGTTGCAGGTTTCAGTTTGGATTCCTGACTGATCATTGAAATCTTCAGCTTCTATCTGATTAAATGCTGATCGTGGCATAGGTGTTGGCTCTGGAGTTGGAGTATCAGTGTTCTGATCAGTAAATCCTGCTGCGCAGACCATTTGTGAGTAATTCCATAAGCTTTGCTTCCACACATTCCAATCGTGACCTGCTCCCTGAACTAGAAAATATGTATTTGGAATACTATGGGAGTCACAGAAATCATGAACCCCCGTGCCGAAATTTATAAGGTTGTCAGTAGTTCCATAGGAAATAAACAGAAATTTCAACTGTTGCTTCGCTGCAGTTCCGTTATCCGGGAATAATTGGGAATTCGGAAGAGTGTCTGGCGCAGCTGAGAAAGCCCCAATATATGGGAATAGATTGAGGTGCAACAGCCCGATATTGAACGCTTGTCCACCGCCCATTGATAAGCCGGCTACAGTCCGATGAATGCGGTCAGTATAAACTGAATAGTGTGATTCAACGTATGGCATAAGAGAATTTATCAAATCACTTGTGAAATTTGTCCAACCATCCGATATACCAGTTCCAGTCGCATTACCGTTAGGTAATACACAAATAAAGGGTTGAATTTTGCCCGCTGCAAGGAGATTGTCAAGAATGACATTCGGAGCACCGTTAGTGTACCACTCGTCTTCATTTCCTCCTATGCCATGCAATAAATACATTACACTATACTTTTTACTTGTTGAATAGTCAGGCGGTAGGTAAATTCTTGCTCTACGTTGGCTGTTTGTGGCCGTGGACTGATAATTAATATAGCTGACCTGACCATGTGGAATGTTGTTCTGGGCTTTGTCATAACCTGATGGTGGCGTAGTTGGGAGCGAAGCCGCTGTTGTCATGATTGCTGTAACATTTAGAAATGTTATAATCAGCAAACCAGTTAATAGAATACTTAAAGCCTTTCTTTTCATAATTCTTGCCTCCTATTTTAATTTCATGAGGTATTACCTTTCGGTAATTAAATTAAAAGTGATATTAAGCTTACTTTTGTAAGTGTAAAATAAAAAAGCTTTAATATTATCTTGCTCTTACAAATGCAGAGATTAATAACTTTTAATATACCTCTGATTATTTAAAACTATAATTCTGTGACCGGATATCTACAGTTGTCCAGCTAAACCGAGCTCATTCTAATAAGAGCTTAATATGTTTATTTCTCTTTCCCCTCTTTCTATAATATCACGGAGTTGTAACTTCGGTATTGGGAAGATTGATTTAAATTCTATCAAATGCGAGATTTAGTTTTAATTATATCTTTTTTAGTAAACTCGATTATCTTTCCAATATAAGAAGTAGGATTTCTTTTAATATAAAAGTATTCAAAATTTCTTGTAATGACTATCGCTTTACCTTTCGTTAGGCTTATTACAATTCCATGATATTTCATTATGGGTTACCTCCCAAGAATCTGGAGTTTTAAATAAACTAAATTTTAATTTCACAAATTCAAGTATAAATAAACAATATGTTTTATTATATCAACTTGACAAGGAATTTTTTGAAACACCCTTAATAACATTTTTAACTACTATTGTACTGCTATTTGGAACGCTACACTGAAGTTTGGCTGCGCAATACCAGTTATACTGCCTTTAAATGGATCGGAATCACAGAGTACCCCCCAGCGGAATGATCCATCAGTTCTTGCTGTTTGACCTGTAAAGGCGTATCCTACTGTTACTCCTGAAGAAGGGAGAGTGTTGGCGCAAGTTATTTTTACTGAGCTTCCAACGATTTCAACCGAATTGATAGTAATTCTTGATCCATTAGCGCTAACCTCAAATCATTTACCGTTTTTCCATTCAGTCTGATTGCTTTGATTTTGAGCAGGAAGCGTAGTATCCCAAACCAAGGGACCCACAGGTACATTGAAGTTAACTGTTATAACGTTTCCGCTCTTAGATGCGCTTATGGGTTGAAGCGGCTTCCAGTCATGACCTAATACTACTCTTTCATAATAAACCTTGGCAAATTTTTTATTTAATCTATATAAAAAGCACTATTAATCTTACATTTGACGGAGCAAAATAACGAACGCTTTAACGTTATTTTGCTCCGTCAAATGTAAAAGATTAATTGCTTTTTATCTATAATTTAAATTTACAGTAATTATTTAAAAATCGACATACATAAATTAGTCAAGCTATTTATACTATTTTAACCAAACATCTGTTATAGTCACTTTGATTTTTTATCTATTTTATTCATTCTTTCTTATCTCCACTATTTTTAAGGTCTATAGACAACAACAACTATAAAGTTTTGTATCAGTTCGCTTATTAAAAAAGCCCCGGAACAATAATATTCCAGAGCTTTTTAGGGCGTTTCAAAAAAGTCCCTTATACAAGCTTATACGACGAAAGTCCATTATATCA
>JAUZPS010000570.1 GCA_030705945.1 Bacillota bacterium | reverse complement strand
GGAGGTTTGACTGTTCAAGGCACATCTAGGTTTATATTAAGCGGTAATGGATCATTATTAACAATAAAGGGAAATCTTAGCATAACATCAACGGGATTAACTTGTGATTCATCGGGAGAGGCTATAGTTGAAGTAGAGGGCAATATAACTCAGACCGGAACTGCTGTCGATAATTGTAATTTTGGGTTAAACAGCACTTTTGTATTAAAAGGTAGCACCCAACAGACAATTAGTTTTCAAAATCCAGCGCAATGCGCCTTTGGAGTTTTGTTAAATAAAAATACATCACAAAATCCGCTTATTTTTACAAGCGCTTTGAACTTTGATAAATATATTAATAATGGCTTTGGTATAACAGGTTCGGCAGATAAAACGTCGCCTGTTAAAGTTAGCCAGAAAGTTATATTTTTCAGGTATCAGGGTGAAGGCGGGTGGATGAATAAGGAACTTAACATATATGGAGGGCTGGATGTTATACCGAATCCAGCAGACCCAAACACATCATATGATGCTTTTATTACTGAAACTGAAAATGATTCTGTAACATTGAAAATTAATGGTAACTTCAGGCAATCAGGTGGTTACTTCAAGACTTATGGACAAAAAATGATAGTTACAGGGGACTTCACACAAACAGGCGGAACCTTTGAACTGATGGGCAATAAGTCCCAGGTAGAAGTAAATAATATGAGTATATCTGGTGATGCGGTTTATAAAATGAAGTATGAGGGAAGCCGTGTTATTGTAAACAATAATTTCACAATAAATACAACTGCTCAAAGCACAACAGATAATGATAAAAAGATAAATGAAAATATCGCTGCTGGTACAATGGAGATTAAAGGTAATTTTACACAGATGTGCAGTCCGGCTCCAACCAATAATACTAGCTTAACATGGCCAGACAGCATTTCACCAAGACAAGCTCTCGATTTCTGCGCAGTAAAGTACCCAACAGAAATAGCAAATGAAGATCTCATACCACAACATAGAGTTATTTTGAATGGTACTGGTACTCAGACTATACAATTCCAGTCAGCATCAAAGATAAATTCAAGTGGAGCGTTGACATTAAGACTTTCACAATTTTCTATTTTAACTCTTATGCAACCAAGAAACAAATATATATTTAAGAATGACCTGTCAAAAGAAAGAATCTATGAGAAACTCGAAGATCTATCTATAAATACAAATAAAGGAAGTGACTTGCCTTACATATTAAAAGCGAATATGAGTATTCCCAGGACTCATTTTGGAATGGCGGTTGCTGATGGAAGTATATTTGCAATAGGCGGGACAAATAACACAACAGTATTTAATGACATAGATGTTTATAATCCTCAGACGGATAACTGGGGGGATTATGGAAACATGGCTGAAACAAGGAAAGACTTTGCAGTTGCTTCTATTGGCAGTAATGTATATGTTTTTGGTGGAACAAGGCAGGATGGAACAATAAGCGCAACAGGTGAAACTTTTAGCGCTACTTCTTCGACTGTAAATTATTTAAAAAATTCAGCAGGAACTGCAAACTTAACTTTTGCAGCAAGAAAAGAACATAAAGCAGTATCCTATAAAGGAAAAGTATATATTATGGGCGGCAGCAACAGCAGCGGTACTATATTGAATACTGTGGAAATATATGATCCTAGTGCAAAAGCTATCGTCTCTCCGGCTCCGAGTCCTATGGTTACAGCAAGAAAGAACTTCGCTGCAACCAACGCGGTATTAAAAATCGGTGGAGTAGAAAAAAATGTTATTGTAGCAGCAGGAGGAGAAACAACATCAGGTATAACTGGTTCTGTTGAATATTTGGATCCAGATACTAATACATGGAATACATTAACAGGAGCTCTGAAAACTCCAAGAAAAGGCTTCGGGTTGGAATTTGTATGTGGAAAACTATATGCCTTTGGCGGATTAAATAGTTCTAACGCATACTTAAATACAGTTGAAATTTATGATGAGACAACTCAGACTTGGAATTTAAGTGATAGGAATATTTCAATGGGTAGAGCATTTTTTGGAGAAGTAGCAGCCTTCAACTCAGTATTTATAGGCGGTGGAGAAAATCCAACAGTTTTGGATAGATTCGAGCAGTATTTACCAAGCGCAATAACATCAGTAAGACTAAAAGGAAGTAAAAAATCAGTAAATGGTGACTATACAGAAGATGAAACTGATCTTTCGTTTACTTCTTCAGTAACGGATTTTGGACTCTCAAGGACTTATAATACTCAATTTAAAGATGATAAAAATGATTTACTGGGATATGGCTGGAAGTTTAATTTACAAAGCAGTATTAAAGAGATTTCAGGAAGTGTTGGGGAAGTGACAGCATCGCTTCTATATATTAGGGACAATCCGTATGGAAATATTTTAGGCTGCGCCGACAAGGGTACGGTTGTTTCTTACAATCCATCTGGGACTAAAAAGGATGTTAATGGTAAGGATTGGTATCAAATAACAATTGGTTCCAAAACATGTTACGTAGCATCATGGTATATCAAAACAGTATCAGGAAGAACCGTAGAAGTTGAATATCCTAATGGTATAAAAGGATACTTTACATGTCCTGCAAGCGGAAGCGGCTATTGTACCAGAAGTTTTGGCATATACGACAGTTTATACTGTGATACAAAAGGTACCACATCGATAACTGATGACGAGTTTACACTAACAACAAAGGATCAGACAAAATATGCCTATAAAATACTTTATACCGGAGATATAAGCAGAAATTACAGCATAACCGATAAATTTGGAAACAAAACTACGCTTACTTACACAATGACAGGAACAAGCCCTAATATAGTTGTTAATAAAATAGTCGCGAATGTTGTTAATACAAGCAGGTCAATTACAATTCAAAGGGACTCTGTTGATGCTAATAAGATTGTAGCTACAGATAATACAAGCAGAACTGTAACATACATGTTAGCTAACAACAAATTAAAGTATGTTTATGCTAAATCAATCAGTGGAGCAGATTTACTGACTACCGAATATTCATACTATGAATCTACTGATACTCCAAAGCCGAAGGACCCGGTTATAAATTGTTTAAAATCAGAAAAAAAAGACGGCGTACAAATGGCTTATGTAGAGTATGATGATTCTGGAAGAATCAAAACAGTTACTGATCCTGATCTTAATAAAATGTACTATTATTACGAAGATGTATTTGTAGATGATTCAGATAGTTCAAAACCAGCAAAAATAATCGGTAATTTGAGAAGATGTACTGTTGATTCAAAGAACCATGAAACAATAATT
>JAUZPS010000057.1 GCA_030705945.1 Bacillota bacterium | reverse complement strand
ACAATACCGCCCTGATGTCCGCCTTTTCCGGCTGTACAAAGGGTAGTAGTTTCGCCATAAGGCCCCCAGACGCTATTTGATCTGGAACACACTAATCTTTGCGCAGGTACTGCGTTAAACAAATAATATTTGCCTTTGGCTTTAACTATATGTGAACCTTCAACACTATTATAAGAAAGAATTACTTTAGCTGACCCAGTTGTACCGGTTAAGGTTGAATTCAACTGTATCATGCTGATCTGATTTTGCCATGCTCCGCCATAGGCCAAATAGGGGGTGCCGTCAGTATCAATGAATAAACAGGGATCAAAATAACTGCCGCTCAATGTAGTGCAAGTCCATGGGCCTGCAACATCTTTGGCAGAATAAATGCTGGTTTTATCACCATTTGGAGTAACAACTACATAAAATGTACCGTTCTTGTATCCAATTGAAGGCGCAAAACATCCGCCGCCATATTTAACTCCACCGATCATACTATATGCGTTGTTTCCGGTTAATGTAGTTATGCAATGACCTACAATTTCCCAGTTAACCATGTCTTCGGATCTACAAATAACAAGACCTGGCACGTTGACAAAAGTAGAAGTTGCTAAATAAAAATAGTTGCCAACCCTGATCATACTAGGATCCGGATAGTCGGCGTATAACGGTGGGTTGTTGAATGTGCCGTCCCCATTATCAGACTGCCATGCATATGTGGAAACCATTTGCGAAAGAGAAAGACATAGTACCAATAGGATGGTGAGAGCTTTTTTAAATCTAAAGCCATTTTTTGACTTTCTTACATATAACATACTTAACCTCCTTTAATTTTTAATGAGGAAAAAGAAGTTTATATAATTCCAATTGCTTAAATCTTGCCCCCTTTCTGTTATTATTATTGAAAATAAGAATGTTGATGTTTTATCAATAATAATAGTTCCTTCATTCCTTCTTTACCTCTGAATAATTTCGTTTTATACTCATCTTGCTTACTGGGCATTTATAATGAGTAAATGAAGCTATTTCAAGCGAGCTTGTTGTTGCTTCTAACTTCAAACTATTTATCTTCTTCATATTAATTTTTCGTAATACATATATCTTTTAGGTCCGGAATTTTGATTTAATAAAATAAAAACAGTAAAAACTTCTGAAGGAAAATTTATATTAAAATACGACTAAATTTTGTAACCTTTTTGGTTTTTACTATGTATTAACTTATAGATAACCAATTGGATTATTGATAAAGTAATAAAGTAGTATCAAAAAAACTTAGCAACTGGTCGTTTCAAAAACTTGATATAATGGGTTTTCGTAGTATAAACTTGAACAAGGAATTTTTTGAAACGCCCTAAGTAATAAACAAGCCGCAAACTTAAATTTAAGATAAACGTTTCTCTTTGCAGGCTTATTTGAAAAACTAACATGAGGCTGTATTAAATGCGCCGGATTTTAGGGTGTTGTCTTTAGCATATAGCGCGTGTTAAATCTCATTAAAGGATGTGTTACATTTGTATGAAGAAAATATTCTAATAAACAATATCCTAAATGGTGACATTGATTCTTTTTCTGCCCTTGTTAACAGGTATCAGAATCGTTTGTTTAAATTTCTTTTAGGACTAACCTTTTGCAGGGAAGATGCTGAGGAAATTTTACAGGATGTGTTTATAAGGGCGTACAATTATATGCATAAGTATAACTGTAAATGGAGCTTCTCAACATGGATACACAAAATAGCGATTAACACATTCAAAGATTTCTATAAACAAAAGAGAAAAAAAGATTTTGTTGAATATCATGAAGATTTGTCACTGTACAAAATAGACTCCGGAGTCTCCATCGATCAGGCATATGAATCCAAAGAGCTTTACAAAGAAGTTGTAGAGCAGATTAATAAGCTAAAAAGCGACTATAAAATTGCTCTTATTCTAAGATGCGCTCAGGGCTTTAGCTATCAGGATATCAGCAAAATTATGGGGGTTTCTGTAGAGAATGCAAAGACAATGGTTTGCAGGTCAAGACAAACTATTTCCAATGGCTTAAAAATGAAAAGGGGTGTTAATTATGAATTGTAATTTTTCGCATGAAGAGATTGATAATTATTTTGAAGGCGAAGCATCAGTTGAGAGTTCAAAAGTAGTTTCTGAACATTTAAAAACTTGCGAAGAATGTAAAGTGTATTATAGCTCTCTTGTTATGACAGGGAAACTTATAGATACGGACATAAAACTTCAGGAAAGTATATTTAAAAATATTGAAAATAGAATTGATAGACATAAATACAGGGGTAAAAGAAGGCTATATTATAAATTTACAAACTTAATTTCTAGAAAGTCGAGCATTCTAAAGCCAGCGCTTGCATTAATCTTACTTTGCTTTATAACGATAATGGCTATTGGTAATTATTCTAACATTATAGGTTCTATGAAGCCTGATCATAATAAAGTAGCCTCAAATCCAGACATGTCAACCGAGGATGTAATAAAGACCCTGATAAGTTCAAATGGAGGATTTACTTCTAAATTATTGGTCCAAAGTCCAACAGGATCAAGCGCAAATAAAGAAGATCTTGAACAAGCAAAGAGTGTAATCATAAAAAGGCTTAATATTCTTTCAATGACACAGCACGAAGTTAATGTTGATTTGCCTAATAGTTGTCTAAATATCACTGGGGCATGGATAAATAAAAATAATAATGATTTTAAAAAGACTCTTACAGATTTAACTGTACCTGGCAAACTTACCTTTCAGGAAACAGATACCAAAGCGGCAGATGTTAATGGTAAATATCCAAGGGCTGGAGAAATTATATGTGATAATAATGATATTGTTTCAGCAGATTATGCTGATAATGGAGTACCAGGACAAAAAACAATCAATATAAAGTTTAATGCTCAAGCGAGCGCAAAATTTGCAGAAGCGACAAAAAAGCTGTTGCATAAGCAGATAGGCATCTTCATGGACGATAATCTTCTTGTGGCTCCTGTAGTCCAGGAGGAAATAACGGATGGAAATGTGATTCTGAGTCTTCCTGACGAAGCGAACCCAGATATAATCAGAGCAATTATAAGTTCAAAACCACTTCTGTCAAAAGTTGAGATTACTGATATAAAATTTGTTAATAATTAACAATTATAAAAATCTAGAGTTGAATTTTATAGACAACATGTTTAAATATGAGCTTAGTTAAAAGCAATTAAGCTCATATTTTTTTATGGGAAGATTAGTATATTAAAAAAGGCTTAAATTAAGATGAATAAGGGAGTTTCAAAAAATTCCTTGTTAAAGTTTTGTATGATGAAAACCCATTATATCAAGTTTTTGAAACTCCCAGTTGACCAGTTTATTTTTTGATACTACCTAAATTGATGATGCCAAAATTTACTAAAGACCAATTGATATTATAGGACTCAATAATAACGATAAATAATTCGATATAATTGTATAAAATAAATATTCTTAAAAATTGCAAATAACACTTTAACTACAATACTGTTCTTTATATAGAAAACTTTAGAATGAGAAAGAGGTATATTTATGTCCAAAAAGAAGAATATATCATTAAGATTTAAAATTTCTGGAAGCTTCATTATTCTCATTTTGATCTGCTCAATAGGAATTGGACTTTACGCAATCAATAAAGCAAAATCAACTATAGAAGAGGCTGTAGGGCAGTCGGGTTTGAATATTGTCAAGTCGATGGCTGGTGAAATTGATATTGATAAATTTAATAAGCTCCAAAATAAAGACGATATGAAAAGTGAGTATTATAATGAGTTGCATAATAAATTAAAAGAAATGAAGGAGAATGTGGGACTGAAATACCTTTACACTATGAGAAAGACACAGTCTGGGAAATACATATACGTTGTAGATGGAGCAGCAATGGATAGTGATGATTTCTCAATGCTTGGAGATGAAGAAAAAGAAACAACGGATAAAATGAAAGTAAGTTTTGATGGCAAGACTTCCTATGAGTTATACGTTTCAGATCAATGGGGGCATTTATTATCCTCATATGTCCCCATTAAGGATAAATCAGGTAATACAGTAGGAGTTATAGGCGCTGATTTTGACGCAAGCGCAGTTTTTGATGGCTTAAATAAAGTTAAAACAGGTATTTTTATTGTTGCGGCTATAATAATTTTGTTGGGAATTACTGTAAGTAACGGGTTGTCTTTTTATCTGGTTCATTCGCTAAATGAATTGAAAAAGAAAGCATTACTTGCTGAAGGTGGAGACCTGACAGTAGAAATTGAGAGTATAGGAAACGACGAGATCGGTCTTCTGACACAAGCGTTTAAAATTGTAGTGGACAGCATGGCTTCGATTACAAAAAATATTAGGCGCAATACTAAAAATGTATTGGATCATACACAACATTTGAGCGTCAGAGCAGGTGAGACAAGCAAAGTTACTGAGGAAATCACAACTGTAATAAATGAAATTGCTTTAGGGTCTTTAGAACAGGTAAAAAGTATAGATGATTTTTCAAAAACTATGGAGGTTGCTTTTAACCAAATTGAAAAGGCGATAAATCAGGCGGATTTAATATCTCGCTCGTCTACTCAAGCCATGTCGGATACGCAAAAGGCAGCTGATATTTTTAAAGATTCTATAAAAAAAGTAAGTATAGCAAATGATACCATTGATAGCGCCGCAGAAATGATTCAAGCTTTAGGTGAAAGTTCAAAAGAAATTGTATCCTGCAGCGATATGATTTCTCAGATAGCTAAGCAGACTAATTTACTGGCTTTAAACGCCGCTATAGAATCAGCAAGAGCAGGTGAACATGGAAAAGGCTTCGCTGTCGTAGCTGACGAAGTAAGGACATTAGCTGATCAATCAAGTAATGCAAGTAAGAAGATAAATGATATTGTTAATAAAATGCAAAATGAAATAGAAAAGGCTATACAATCAATTCAGGATGGCGCAATTAAGGCTCGGGAAGGTGTTGATGCTGTGACAAGTGTTGATATATACCTTTCAAATGTACAAAATTCCAATAGCGAGGCATATTCAAGGGTCAGGGAAATTTCTGATGCAAACAGATCAGTCAAGGATTTGTGTATAGTTGTTGTCGACAGAATAAGTAAAATGGCTGAAATTTCAAAGGAATTCAGCGCCGGCAGCCAACAGGCGGCGGCTTCCGCTGAAGAACAACTTGCAGTTATACAGGAGATGGAAGGGAGCATAGACACCTTAAAGCAAATGTCTTATGATCTTGAGAGGGAAGTAAACAGGTTTAAAGTAAATTAATTTTCAAGAATACTGAAATGCATAGATAAGGCAGTATCAAAAAAACCTAGCAACTGGGCGTTTCAAAAATTTGATATAATGGCTTTTCGTCATATAAACTTGAACAAGGAATTTTTTGAAACGCCCTAATAACCGCATAATTCAGCAAAAAAATGTCCCTTAAAAACAAAGTTTACAATTTTTAAGGGACATTTTTATTAGGCATGAAGCAATTGATACAGAACTTTAGGGTTCTTATTATTGACGAGTTAGTCGTTAAAAAACGGTATTATTGTGTTAATTTCTATTTGATTTGTTTCAAACTCTTTTGTTATGAGGTCAATTACAGTAGCGTCAACGCTGTTTGTCAACAAGACAACATCCATTTTCCCATTTATCGCGTCTTTTTGAATCACTTTCTCTATGTTGATAGAATTTTGAGCAAACACATTGCAAATATGAGCAAGCTTTCCGATTGTGTTTTCAACGGAAATTCTCCAGTATAAATTGTTTCTGAAATCCCTGTAATCAGTTACAATTTCACACCCTTCATATAAATCAGTTTCATACTCGAAGTTTGTCTTTAACACGCTGACAAGATCATCAAACATCGCGGTAGCAGTGGGCATCGAGCCTGCTCCCTGACCATAGAAACCAAGCTTTCCTGAATTGGAACCTTCAAAGACTATTATATTAAAATTGTTAATTACATTTGCGGCTATATGCTTTTCATCAATAAGACACGGCCCGACCCTGTAAATAAACTTGTTGTTTTTCTTTTCAAATATTGCAAGGGGTTTAATTCTATAACCTAACTCGTTAGCGTATTTCATGTCAAGGATATCGATGGATGAAAATGATTTTGTTGAGAGTTCTTTGATATTTACCCAACTTTTCATTGCAAAAAGTGTAAGAACAACAACTTTGTATAATGCGTCTAAACCATCTATATCCTCTGTGGGATCATTTTCTGCGTAGCCGAGATCCTGAGCTTTTTTCAAGGCTTGTTCAAAGGAGTAGCCTTTCTTATCCATACTGGAATAAATATAGTTTGAGGTAGCGTTTAATATTCCAACAGCTTTGGTGATCTTCTCGCCTTTAAAACATTCTTTAATTACTTTTGCTATAGGAATACCTCCGCCTACTGTCGCGTCAAATCTGATCTGGCTTTTTTGGCTCATGCATAAATCAAGAATATCTTTTCCGTAAAGAGCTATTACTTTCTTGCTGGACATAATTACCGGCTTTTTAGACTTAATGCAGCGCATTATATATTCTTTAGTTATTTCAGTGCCGGCCCCCCCCATACATTCACATATAATATCCGATTCATTCAATACCTCATCCGCATTAGTTGTTAACTTGGATGATGGAATATCTGTATTCCGCTTTTTTTGCAAATCCCTGACAAAAACCTTGCCTATTTCCATTTGTACACCATATTTTTCGCTTATGTTTTCTATATTTGAGTTTATAATGTTTGCCAATTCCGCGCCGACTACACCTAAACCTAGAAGTCCTATTCGTATCTTTCTCATAACTCATCTCCTGTATTAATTAAAATAGGGAATATTTTATATAATTTATCTTATATATTGCATAGATATTCTAACATTTAAAAAATAAAATATCAATCAGGCTTAAAGCTTTATATTTTATTGAATTGTTCCTTCTACAAATATGGATATGTTTTTATCCCCATAAAATGAAGTAAAACCTGATTTTGATCTTGATTTATCAAAGTTCATACTAATAAGGTCAAAATTAAGAGCCTTCATATTTCCTGTAAAATTAGAACAAGGAGTACCTTTTGACATGATTCCGTTTTGGTCGATAACCCTTATAGTTCTATTGGACCAAGTTGGAATTTTATCTGCTGAGCCATGAAATTGCAGCATAAAGAAGGACAGATCCAAGCTTTTGCATTCCTCAAAAATTGTTTTATTAGGTATCTGTTTCAATGCTACCAGATAATCAGACAATGGTATAAATTCATAAGAGTTATTGTACGGTGGAATTTTAAAACTTGACATTTTATTAATAGTGACATCTTTGTTTTGCCCTCATACAAGCGCAGCGTGGCTTAATTCCTTTTGCGCTTGGTGATATTTGTGAAATGTATAGCAAAAATAGCCGTTAAAATATAAATCAATTTAAGGACAATCATCTTAAAAATAATTGTCCTTAAATTAATCGGATGTTTATTTAGAACCACTCTGCTTAGTCATGTCGTTTTCAAGGATGCCGAGTCTGTCTAGCATGAGTTTTGCGTAATTCCTTGCGTCAGTGGCGCTTTTGCTTCCAATTGACCTTTCCAAATCTGTCATGGTGGTGTTGAAGTTGTTAACATCCGTACTAAAAGAGCTGCTTATCTTTCCTTTTAATTTAGACCAGATGTTTATTGCTGAATTAAAGTTGCTTTTTGCGTTTAGCCATTGAGATTTTTCTACATTTAAATCAATTTCTCGCCCCAAATAACCAAGTCTTATAAAGTCGGAAGTGGCAGATGGCTGAGCGAGATTGTAAGCTTCGGGCAAATATTTTATAAGCTGATTTGCGTCAAACCTTGTTTCATAAACTTTTTTTGCGTTTATTTGCTTATTCAGATTATTTATGGCGGTTCCCAATCCATTCATAATTTTTGTGGATGCGGATGTAGCATTATTATACCTTGTTGACTTTAAATCATTAAAGCTGGTCTTTATAAGGTTCATTCTAGAGGCAACCTTTTTCCAATCCTGATTTGCGGAATCCGCAAATATACCTTCTGCATTAGTTCTGATAACTCCTAATTGCGTTGGGACAGGAACAACCTTTTGAACGTTTTCAGCTAAATTCTGGGGCTTTATATTATAACTTTGCGTTGATGGAACAGGCGATGGAGCAGGTGATGGAACAGGATTAGGTCTCGGCGCTTGACATCCTATTAAGGAAGTAAACAATAAAGATGCCAAAATAGTAAGCATTACTTTTTTATTTTTCATTACGATTTCACCTTTCTTAATTTAAGAATTTACTATTATTTTTTCATCAATTAATTTTGTTATTCTTGTTTACTTGGTCAATTCGATTGGAAATAATGGAAAATATATATAATCAATATTAAAAGCGTTATTAAGGGCGTTTCAAAAAATTCCTTGTTCAAGTTTTGTATGATGAGAACTCATTATATCAAGTTTTTGAAACGACCAGTTGCTAAGTTTTTTTGATACTGCCTAATATAATCTGGTTAGAAAATTATGTAAACTTGAATTAGACATTGTAATTTATTCTTGAATTAGTTATAATCAAACTGATAATTATTTCCTAATATAAAGATTATTGATCTACGGAAAAGTGGTTTGTAAGGTTTATACACGCCCTTACATATTACCTGTAGAATGACTCTATAAAAATAATAAGGGAGTTTCAAAAATTTCTTGTTCAAGTTTTGTATGATGAAAACCCATTATATCAAGTTTTTGAAACTCCCAGTTGACCAGTTTATTTTTTGATACTACCTAATTATTTTTGAGAGGAGGAAGCAAAAGATGAAGCTATTTCCTAAAAAGAAAAACTTTACAGTTGTAAAAAACAACAGCACAGAAATCAAAGATATTAAATTCAACGATTTAAGATGGATTGATATTGTAAAGCCTACAAATAATGAAATAGAAAGAATAGGAAACGAATTTGACTTTCATGAACTTTTACTTGAAGACTGCATGACCGAGCACCAAAGATCCAAGATAGATGATTACGATGATTATTGTTTTATAGTATTGCACCTTCCGAGGTATAAGAAAAGCTTGATCAGGCTGGATTCTGAGGAAGTTGATATATTTATAGGCAAGAATTATGTTATAACGCTTCACGAAGGCGAATTAAAACCCCTTACGGCTTTTTCTCATCTGTGTTCCACAAAGGAAGAATATAGGAAGGAATATATGTGTGAGGGATCTGCGCTTCTTCTTTATGAAATCATAAAAAGGCTTTTTGACTATTGTTTTCCAATGCTTGATAAGATAGGTGTAATTATAGATAATATCAACAAAGATGTGTTCAAAGACAAGAGCAAATCGATGCTTGAGAATATATCCAGAACAAAAATGCAGATAATCAACTACAGAATGGTTATTAAGCCGTTAAGACCTGTTGTTATGACACTTGAGAAGATAATAAAGAAGTATCTTCCTGAGGATAAGGAAATTTACTTCGATGACATAACCGATAAAATTGAACAGATATGGAACATGCTTGAGAACTATAAAGAAGTAATTGAGTCGGCGGACGATACCCTTGCTTCACTGACAAACCAGAGAATCAATAATTTAATGCGTACTTTTACAGTTGTTCAGGTTGTTACCCTACCTATGGTTTTGGTTGGAGGATTGTTTTCAATGAATGTTCAGGGAATTCCTATGCATCAGTATCAAGGCGGCTTCTGGATTGTTTTTGGGATGATCTTAATCCCAACTGGATTTATCGGCGCCCTGCTTGCTATAAAAAGAAATAAGTGGCTGTAAAAAATTTAATCTATATATTTTGCAATAAACATTTTACATCCATTTTTTATATTGCAAAATATAGACCTTGCTTCATAAGTTGCGAAAAGTTCAGCTTTGATAGAAAAATGCAGACGTATTAACTGCATTTTTAATATAAAATCTTTTTCGCAACTTATCTATATATTTTGCAATAAACA
Organism: Bacillota bacterium; assembly: GCA_030705945.1. GTDB lineage: Bacteria > Bacillota > Clostridia > Acetivibrionales > DSM-2933 > Pseudobacteroides. The sequence goes on along the minus strand of JAUZPS010000057.1, from coordinate 4,857 downwards.
TTTTATCAGAACAGTGAGCTTATGAATAATATAGTAGATAAACATACGAGGATGACAATTGTCGTCCAGCCTATAATATTTGCAAACCGCTTGTTTACATATTCACCCATAACCTCTTTGTTATTTATTATAAGCATCATGCAGATCAAGACTACCGGAAGCAGTATTCCGTTTATCTCCTGAGACAAAAGCGATATCTTGATCAAGGGGGCGTTAGGGATAAGAATAATACCCGCGCCAATTATGATAATTACAGTATACAACCAATAAAACTGAGGAGCTTCATCCCATTTTTTATCTATTCCAGCCTCGAAACCGAAGGCTTCACATACATAAAAAGCTGTTGCTACAGGCAAAATAATTGCTGCAAATATAGAAGCCACAAACAGTCCAAAAGCAAAAACCTGCGAGGAAATAGCTCCAGCTAAAGGCTTAAGCGCCATTGCCGCGTCACTGGCATCATGAATTACAATCCCTTGCTTGTTGAGGGTTGATGCGCAGGCAACCATTATAAAGAAGGCTACAACCACTGTTGCAACGCAGCCTACAATTACATCCAAGACAGTGAACTTATAATCCTTAAGCTTAAGTCCTTTCTCAATGACGGCTGACTGAATATAAAATTGCATCCAGGGAGCAATTGTGGTTCCTATTAGAGTTATGATCATTGAAATATAACCAAAATCAAATTCCATATGGGGCTTAATGACTGCGTTCCCTATCTCGCCCCAACTTGGATGTCCAACCAAGGCGGATACGACATAGGATAGAAGCGCCACACTGAAAATGAGAAATATTTTCTCAGCAATCCCATAGGTACCTTTAACGACAAGAAACCAGACTCCCGCAGCCACCAGCGGAACTGCGATATATTTATTCACGCCGAATATATGCATACTTCCGGCTACGCCCGCAAACTCGGTGGTAGTATTTAAAATATCGGTAAACAGTAGTCCGACAAATATAAAGAAGGTTACTTTAACACCGGCATTTTCCCTGATAAGGTCAGCAAGCCCTTTTCCTGTTACGATTCCCATGCGGGTATTCATTTCCTGCACGATAAAAAGAACAAAAAATGCTGGAATCAGGACCCAAAGAAGTTTATATCCATATGTAGCCCCAGCGACAGAATAAGTGGTAATTCCGCCTACATCATTGTCCACGCTTCCTGTAATAATGCCGGGGCCAAGTATTCCTAAGAAAATAATAAAGTTTCTCCAAATAGTTGCTTTATTTATTTTAGATGTCATGATTATCACCTTACTAAACCTTTCTTCTGCGCGCTTTTAATAACCTCGTGACAACGTCGTCAATTACGACCATACCCAACATAACAGAATTATCGTCTACGACAGGTATTGCCAGAAGACTGTATTTTGATATGATTTCTGCAAGGGAATCGATTTCATCATTGTCGTTTATGGATATGACCTTCCGGTTCATAATCTGATTAAGCTTAGTTTCCGGCTCGGAAATAATTACGTCTCTTAACGAGACAGTTGCAATAAGTCTGTCACTGTCATCTAAAACATACAGATAATAAATCGAATCAGACTCGGGCTTTAATTTTCTCAATTCTTTAATTGTTTCATCGATAGTCTGGTTTTCATTAAAAGATATATACTCAGTTGACATTAAGCTTCCAACAGTATCGTCAGGATACTCCATAAGTTCGCGGACTTCTTCTGAGGCTTCGCTTTCCATTTCATTGAGGAGTTCCTCAGCTTTGTCTTCATCCATTTCATCGAGGATATCCGCAACTTCGTCAGCAGGCATTTTTTCAAGAACATCAGCGGCTTTTTCAACAGACAGGCTGCCTATTACGCTTCGCCGAACGTCTGGCTCAAGCTCTTCAATGACATCAGCAGCTTGTTCTTCATCAAGTGATTTGATTATCGCAAGTTGGGTATTTTTATCCAGATCCTCAATTATGTCGGCAAGATCCGATGGATGAAGAGTGGAGAGTTTTGTCTGCTCTTTTGTCAGCCTTATACCTGAGTGAGAGAAATCAACCGTTGCTACCTCATCCCAAAGAATAAGCTTGCTAGGGATACTTAGTCCAAAAAGCTTTAATGGTTTTTTAAGAGGTTTCGCGACTCCAAGCCTGCGGAGCAGTCCCTCTATTCCAACGTCAACTGCGACAACATATGCTCCGCTCGATAAAATTGCAAGCCTTATATCATTAACCCTTACAACCTTGGTCCCATCCATATCCACAATTTGCCTGTCTAAAACATGCTTTGTCAGAAACATGCAGCCATCATGGCTGAGAGCAGATTCTTTTTGTGAAAGACAAAACAGAATGTACTGTCCTTTTTGTTTGGCTATTTGAATAGATGAAAAGTCTAAAGTTACGTCTTTATGATCAATTTTTGCCTTGATTGCGATTACTTTAGGCCTTATATTATTCATATCGACAATCAGATCAGTCAGAGTTCCAATCGGTTTATTGTCTTTTGAATAAATCTTATTGCCCAGAATCCTGCTTAAATAAAAAGTTGAAACTGAATGCATAAAAAATTCCTCCATCATTATTATTTGCGGGAGGAACGTCTGTTACACACGTAATTACCAGAGAGGAATAATTTGTTATGTGTGTGAATAACAAGTATGTGACAGTTATTGAACAATAGTTGTATTTGTATTAAGAAAAGCGCATATTTAAAATAGGAATTAAACATTTGTTACCTTTATAATGCTCAACGGACATAAAATACAAATAATGATTAGATCGTATAAATCAGAATCTACGCATAAAAGTGCTATAAGTTATAAGAACTTTTATGTTTTACACTTTAATCAAAAGGCTTTGTATTATTTGTATTTACTGACTGTTAAAATATATATGGTAATATTAAATATTAAAGCTTCTTACCCATAGATAAAAAAGTTTATATTTAGAAAAATCAAAAAATAAAATTATTAACTTTTTTATCTATAAAATACAAGTTCAAAATTGATGACTTTAATCTGTCTTACAGATAGTTTACTGTAAAATAATTTACAAACAGTTAGAAATTACTTTACGGTAAACTATCTTTACTCAACCAAGATTATGTCCATCCCGCATTTTAAGTTTTTTTCCAAAGCAACTGCCTCCGGGGTCTGCGTCCATTTATAATCCTCCTGTATATCAGTATATTAATTTTTAAATGAATGAGTGAAATAAAGTTTTAAGTTATCGATATCCAATACAATGTAATTATATTATGTTTTTAAGCATTTTACAACTAATTTTATGGATATTCTTAAAATATTTTGCATTAGGTCTGAATATCTCCGTATTACTTCAGAAATTTGCAAATATTACATAAATAAATCTTGTTTTATAAAAAATATTTTATTTGTTTCTTAATTGTTGTATAATAAGGAATAATTGAAAAAATTACTCCCGATTCTGAGCGAGTGTTCACGAGTTAAGGGCGTTTCAAAAAATTCCTTGTTCAAGTTTATACGACGGAAACCCATTATATCAAGTTTTTGAAACGACCAGTTGCTAAGTTTTTTTGATACTACCTAAGTGAACACGTAAGCGAAGATTTTATCGGAAGTTATTTTTCAACATTCCTAAGTATATAAAAAGCACTATTAATCTTACATTTGACGGAGCAAAATAACGAACGCTTTAACGTTATTTTGCGATAGGCAAATGTAAAAGATTAATTGCTTTTTATATAGAAAGTTTAATACAAGATTTGAGGATTGTTTATATGAATATCAGAAAAATAATCTGTTTTTTATTGGTAATCATAATTATAACTGAATATGGGGATTTCAGTGGTAAAAATAAATATTCTGAAGCTTCTTCAAATGATTTTACCTTTTCTGTTGATAAGCATAATGTTTTAGGCAGCCCAGGATACATTGACGAGATTGAGAAACTTGCAGGGGCAGAAGGCATTCAGGTCGCTTTGAATAGAATTATGGATGATGTCGATAAATATGAATCTGAGCTTGATAATAACGCGCCTAAAAATAACTTCAGTTTGTACAAGCTTTTCAGCAGACTTGTTCTAATGAATGGGTCAATTGACATGAAGATTCACTACTTCAGAAATAAACTTAATAGAGCTCCAAAGACATTAAAGGATATGCTAGCGTTGAATAAAAAACTTCCAGCTAAAAGAAAGTGGAAGTTGATGCCTATAAGATCATCGGTATACCATATCCAAGGGAAGAATGGACTGTTAAACTTTAAATTTTTAGATCCTGATGGATTTTGTGAAGCGGTTTACAACAAAGACGGTGTTTTGTTGACAGAAAAAAATGATCCGGAAAACATGGGCACGTTTAATTTTGCTCCAGGTATGCCAGGGCCAAGCTACCATAAAAAATATGATGTTGATCCATTTCTAAAATGGGGTAACGCTCCGAATACTCCGGTAAAAAGTCTTGCTCAGATAAACAGCAAAATAAAACTAGTCCTGAAGGATTATTCAGAAAACTGCGCTGTAATTGATAAGACTCGGCTTCAAATATTAAATAAGTTTAAATGATCTATATATTTTGCAATAAACATTTTACATCCATTTTTTATATTGCAAAATATATACCTTGATTTATTTAGAACTTGATTTATAATCAGGGCTAACGCATGAGTGGGATTATATACCAATAAATTAAAAACAGCTTAAAATGTGCTATATAATAGCGTTTTAAGCTGTTTTTCTATTGAAATATTGTGTAAAATATTATATAATTAATATAAAATATAACACAAAAGAGGAACATATATTATGAATTTTATTGATTTTTTTGAAAAAATACCTGATTACCGCCAGGAGGCTAAAGTAAGGCATCTTCTTTTAGAAATTATTTATATTGCTATTGTTTCAACTATTGCCGGAGCGAATGATT
>JAUZPS010000569.1 GCA_030705945.1 Bacillota bacterium | reverse complement strand
CTTCCAGAATTTAAATTTAACAGGTAGGGTAAGTTTGATGAATCCTGAAGCAGCACCGTATCAGCTTTAGAATTATCGTTAAGCAATTCTGTGCCCATAATCCCAGATTGATCGGCTCTTTGAAAAGACTTATCAAGGCTGTTTCTGTCCGAAGTTGAACTATCTTTTGAACTGTTATTTTTAGATGTATCGTTAAACCCTTTAAAATTTTTGTTGGCCTTATTATAATCAGAAGCAGTATTAATATTTGAAGGTGTTTGTATTGATTTTATGCTTTTATTCTGAAATGCTCCTTTATTGTCAACATTATTATTTCCATATGAATTTGATTGACTGGTAGCTACCATATTTTTTTTATCAAATAATTTTCTCATGATAAGAAAATCAACCGCTCCAAGAACAATTCCCACACCAAATACAATGCTCATATCAGGGTCCTTGCCCTTTAAAACTATTATCAAAGCCGTAACTAATATGAGTAAGGCGGCGGCTTGTATTATAACCCCAAAAATTATTGAGCTCTTTGGATATTTTAAAGCTCTGGCATTGGAATCTTCAATATGATTTCCTCCCGGAATAAATATGTTGTTGGCATTTACATTAGCGCCTTTATTTCTTTCGTTTTTGGAACTAAAATCAATATCCGACTTTTCCGTAATAGGCTGGACTCTTGGTATTTGAATAACATTGTTATTGTTATGCTCTTTTGACGCCGGATTATTTTGCGTTTGTTTCAGTACTTTAAGTTTATCTCTTTTTAAATTGTTTGGTGATTTTTCACTACTTTCATCACAATTATTGTTCATTCTCTTCTCAAGCTTATCTGTATAGCATTCCTCAGCCATATGCTCCGTACTGTTGCTTAACTTGTTGGTATACTTGAAGCTATTTAAGAGTTGAACCAAATCCTTAATGTTGAAGGCTTCGTCCCTAAGATAAAGCCTTATTTTGTGCATGAATCCTAAGTCGTCTATTGAATCAATTCTTACCAGGTCATCAATTAGCCGCTTTATAAAATCCTTTATAACATTATTTATGTTCACATCAAAACTTATAGGAATATACAACAATGATGTTTCCATTGTTCCTGGGTTTATATATATTAATTCTTCATCCAAAGCGAAATTTTTGTCATAAGCGTAGTAATTTTTACATTCCATGACTGTCTTAAAAATTGAAATAACTATATCAAGAAATTCTTCTTTTCTTAAACTTTTTTTTCTAAGCAGTTGAATCAGAGTTATTTTAGAAGTTATGTTATAAAAGATCATGTATTCATTATTTCTCGCTCTCAAGGAGAGTGGGATCAGACTAATATCCGGATTTTGTTCTATCATTTCAATCTGCAATTTTTGAAGTTTTTCTTCATTCACATTTCTAATGACTATATAGCTTGCTGAAGAATCGCTCTCAAATTCAAATCTGAATTGTTCTTTTAAATAGCTCATAATAGACCCACCTCTTTAAAACAATTAATTTTAAAATATATACCTTGATTTATAAGTTGCGAAAACTAAAATATTGATGCAAGAAAACCTGCCAACAGAAATGGAGCAAAAGGTAACATGGATTTTCTGTTAATTTTCTTGAGCGCAAGTAGAATTATGCTGATTAAGAAAGTAAAAACAAGAGCAATTACAATGGTGCTTATAAGTTCGAAAGGACCAAGGAAAAGACCCGAGCAAGCCAATAATTTAACATCGCCCGCCCCAATTCCACCATTTGACACCCTATATAAAATAATAAAAACAATACCAATAATACAAAAAGATAGAATTGAAACAATCAAGCAGCTTGTATTATTTCTTATCAAATTGCATAAAACTCCAAGGATAATAGTTACAATAATAATTTTATTATTTACTTCCCTGCTCTTAAAATCCTCTAGAGAAATAGCTAGCATTATTGAGGAAAATGTAGAAAAACTTAACAATTCATAAAGATCCGACACTTTTATATTAATATATATAAATATTACAATATCAGAAATAATCATAAGGTAATACTTTACATCTTTTATATAGACATTTAAGTAATCATCAAGCATATTACAGGTTAGAGTTTCCCTTCTTAAATACAGGTATATTATATTCCCTACAAAAAAACCAACTAAAACTATTATTAAATAATTCATTTTCTCCCTCCGCTCTGTATGTTTCGTGAAAAACAATTTACATTTTCTTTTATAATCACAAAACTTTTACTTTCTTCTCTATATATTCTTCAATTGTGAGTTTTACTTTTTTATATTGAGAATTTAATTCAGCCTCTAACGCCTTAATTTGCTCGGTTTTAGTTCCCTTAGGAACAATTATTCTGACCTTTTTGTTTAAGATGCTAAATTCCTTATCGTTTCCATTGATATTTACTCTCACCTTGCCATTATATTGTTCTAACGCGTCCATTTCTCCTTTTATCTCTTTTTTTAGATTATTAATATCCTGATATGAAGGAAGAGTTATGTCAATGCTCCTTATATCCGTAGCCATACCAGTATTACTATCAAAAATATCAACTGCTCCCCCAGTTCTATTTAGTACATTCGCGCCAAATCTTTTCTGAATCTCATTGCCTCTGTCAAAAGGCCCTAAATCCCATAGCGTATCGGCTTGATCCTTGTTTTTCAATTGATCTGAATTGTCGGCTTTTTGGTCTCTTTTGGGACGACTTCCGTCTCCGTCCAGCCATCCTGTTACCGATGCTCTTTGTATTATACGTATTTCAGGTATTATTGGCAGTGGAGTTATCGGTTTTATCGTATAACTCACAACAATATCTACGGTTTTTTTATCTTTAAAAAGGGTCGTACCCGTAAAGTCAAGTCCTTCATATCCATCCTTTACGTTTAGTTTTATTAACCTCTGGTTTTCATCCAGATTTTCAGTCGCTATGTGTTTTTTCATCATTATTTTCATTACCAGTTCAGCAAGTTCCTTCTTTCCACTTTCAAAAAGCCCATGGGCAGCGAGCGCTGATAAACTTACAACTTCCTTTTTTATTCCGCCTTTCCAACCATTCGGATGACCCTTGATTTCATCATAAATGCTTTTAAGTTTGTCAATATCAGCTTTGCCATCTTTGCATATACCTTTAATGTCCTCATAATCGGTTTTATCCTGTACATCAATTTTGTTGCCTATATGATCTATCTTTTCACTCATCGAATTAACTGTGTCAACAACCGTATCAATGTGCGAGACCGCTGTTGATTCAGTACTTTCCAAAGCATCTTCTCCTTTATCATTAATATCCTGAAGCTTGCTTACCGAATATAAATAG
>JAUZPS010000568.1 GCA_030705945.1 Bacillota bacterium | reverse complement strand
TGACCAGTTATTTTTTTGATACTATATAAAAAGCAATTAATCTTTTACATTTGCCTATCACAAAATAACGTTAAAGCGTTCGTTATTTTGCTCCGTCAAATGTAAGATTAATAGTGCTTTTTATATACCTTATATACTCAACTTTTCCACGTAAGATTAAGCTGCCATAAAAACAGCCATTAATTCAGCTATATTTGGACATAGATTTGATAGACATAACGTTATGATAATATGGCTGCAGGATTAAGCGCTATTAATCTATTTTTTTACTTATTTTAAAATTATATTTTCATGGAAAAGTTGCGATTGAATAAGAATGGCATCTTTGATTAAATTTTATTTAAACCAATATTTAAAGAAAATAAAAAATTATTTCAGAAATCATATATTTTCATGTTGCAAGTCGGGTAATATAGATATATGATATCACTCGAGGAAAAGAATACGCTTTAACCTATATAAAAAGCACTATTAATCTTACATTTAGCAGAGCAAAATAACGAAAGATTTTAACAGTATTTTGCGATAAATTTAGAAGATTAATTGATTTTAATACGAGCAAGGATTCAATTATGATTAACAGACAAGAAGCCTACATAATTGATTTACAAAAAGTGATTTTGCGGAGGAACTTATGACAATAATCGGAATTGATTTGGGAACTACCAATAGTTTGGTATCGTATTGGACTGAAGATGGAGCTGTAATTATCCCAAATTCATTAGGACAGAACCTTACACCTTCTGTAGTTAGTATTGATGATAATGGAGATGTTCTGGTAGGCCAGATAGCCAAGGAAAGGCAGATTACCCACCCTGAAATGAGCGCGTCGGTATTTAAAAGAAATATGGGCTCGAAGAAAAAGTATATCCTTGGTTCAAAGGAATTTATACCCGAAGAACTTTCTGCAATCGTGCTAAAAGCATTGAAAGAGGACGCCGAACATTATTTTGGCGCGCCTGTTAGCGAAGCGGTTATAAGCGTTCCAGCGTACTTCAGCGACGCTCAGAGGAAAGCTACCAAAAGAGCTGGCGAACTGGCGGGACTCAGGGTTGACAGGCTTATTACAGAACCTACTGCCGCGGCAATAGCTTATGGCCTTCATTTGCGTAATACTGAGACTAAGTTTCTTGTTTTTGATTTAGGTGGAGGAACCTTTGATGTTTCAATTCTAGAGTTGTTTGATAATATTATGGAAGTGCGGGCTGTAGCAGGCGACAATTATCTTGGGGGAGAGGATTTTACAGAAATATTGGTTAATTTATTTTTAAAACGCCATTCTCTCACCGCATCCGAGTTAGAAAATAAAACCTTATCATTGTTGAAAAAGCAAGCTGAGGTAGCTAAAAGAGCTTTCAGCGAGAAAAAAGTCGCTACAATTTCCTGCCCGATAAATGAAGAAACTCTGTCTTTGGATATTACACTTGAAGAATATGACGCTGCGACTAAGCATCTTTTTCAAAGGTTAAGAGAACCTGTTGAGAGGGCTCTGAGCGATGCGTCTCTTAAGATTAGCGACATTGAGGCTATACTTCTGGTAGGCGGAGCCACAAAACTTCCGCTAATCAGGTCTTTTGTAAGCAAGTTGTTCGGAAAGCTCGCCTTTGCCAATATTAATCCAGATGAGGTTGTAGCGCTTGGAGCAGGAGTTCAGGCGGCTCTCAAAGGAAAGGAAGCTTCCATTAAAGAAGTTATTCTCACGGATGTCTGCCCCTATACTTTAGGAACAAGCGTTACGGTAAGGAAATCCCAAGGGTTTCATGAGCCCGGGCATTTTCTGCCCATAATTGAGCGAAATACAACCATACCTGTAAGCAAAGTTGAAAGACTGTATACAATATATGACAATCAAAAAATAATAAATGTTGATATATTGCAGGGCGAATCAAGGCTATCCAAGGATAATATCTTCTTGGGAGAACTCAATGTGCCGGTGCCGCCTAAAAACGCCGGTGAAGAAGCTATTGATATAAGGTTTACCTATGATATAAACGGTATTTTGGAAGCTGAAGTGACTGTTGTATCAACAGGATTAAAAAGAAATATAATTATTGAAAAGGATCCGGGATTTATGACGCCGGAGGAAATAGCAGACAGCATAAAGAATATTGCCCATCTGAAGATTCATCCTCGTGAAAACCATGAGAATAAGCTTGTTATAGCCCGTGGAGAAAGGCTTTACGAAGAGAAGATAGGAAGCGACAGGCAGGAGATTGCCAGATTATTGATGGAATTTGAAGAAGCGTTGGACAAACAGGATCCAAAAATTATTGAGGAATACAGGAATAAACTCAACAACATATTTGACGCTGTTGATACAAAGGGAGGCTTTTAAACATGGATTGTTTTAAGGTTCTTGAAATCAGCCCTACAAAAGATACCAGATTAATAAGAAAGGCATATTCAACCAAGCTTCAGGTTTGTTCGCCGGAGTCGGCTCCTGAAGCTTTTAAGGAATTGAGAGCAGCCTATGAAGAAGCTCTGGCAAAAGCAAGTCACGAAGAAGCTGTTGAAAAACCCTTGAGTTCAGTTGATGAGTTTATGAAAAGGTTTGAAGAAAATTACGCTAGCTATGAAAAGAGGATTAATGCTTCGACCTGGAAAGAGATGTTGGAAAGTGATATATGCTACAATATAGACACCGGCAAGGAAATAAGCGAGAGAATTCTTGGCTTTATGATGGACAAATATAATTTTCCTCATGATGTATGGCTGATGTTTAACAATTATTTTTCATGGGTGACAAAAAAGGAAAAACTATATTTACAATTTCCAAAAAACTTTATAGACTTTATTGTATATAAAATAATGAGCAAGGATTACTTTCGCTATGAAAAGCTAGTTGGGAGCATGGAGGGAGATCAGGAAACCTTTATTTCTGAATACAATAAGGGCTGCCATGCAATAGAGGATTATGATTTATATACTGCGTTAAAGGCAATAGAGGCCGCTGAAAGTATTTATCCAGATCATCCAGATTTACTTATACTTAAGTCCAGATACATGATGACAAATGGTCAGCTTGACACTGCAAAAAATCTGCTGGATGAATTAATCAATAAGGATGATAATGACCTCTACGCTTATTATTACAGGGGCAATTATTATTTCAGGATTGGAAACTTTAGTAATGCTTATGAGGATTACAAAAAGGCTATTGAGATTAAGCCGGATTTTGTTGACATATTGTTTTCGTTGGGTAAATGCTGTATTAGTCTTGGAAAATATGAAGAAGCAATTAAATACCTTGAGAAATTAAGGGATATGCTTCAATACAACAGA
>JAUZPS010000567.1 GCA_030705945.1 Bacillota bacterium | reverse complement strand
GACGGAGCAAAATAACGAACGCTTTAACGTTATTTTGCGATAGGCAAATGTAAAAGATTAATTGCTTTTTATATATATAAGTTACGAAAAAGATTTTACATTAAAAATGCAGTTAATACGTCTGCATTTTACTATCAAAGCTGAACTTTTCGCAACTTATGAATCAAGGTATATATTTTGCAATATTAAAAATGGATGTAAAATGTTTATTGCAAAATATATAATCTAATCATGTTTAAAAAAATCCTTAATATCTTTTGACAGCCTAGGCACCCTAAGAACATTCAAATGTCCAGCAGAATATGATAAAACATTTTTTATGCCAGTTTTATTAATGAACTTTTTATACTTATTTTCTTCAATGATCTGATCATATACAGAATAAACCATGGCAACTTTTTTTTCATCAATTTTGCTGCTGATATTTTCACAAGGATCTAATTCCTTAAATAAATTGGTATAAATGTTTGTATCAAACCCACTCTTAGCAAGATCCTTGCCAACGGTTAAAAGTAGCGGATTATCCCATATTATTTTTGTTAGATCTGTAACAGGATTAAATAGAAAAGTTCTAATTGATTGATTCTTTAGTAAGTAATACCTAAAAGCAATGCAGCCTCCCATACTAAACCCTGCCAGCATATTTGGAAGTTTATTTTGCTCCTTTATAAACTGCATGGAGGTTTCGGTATCAAAAATAGCTTGCTTAAATGCATTACGCGATCTGTAGACGTCCGCGCTTAAAAAGAACTCACCGCTAAACTTACTAATTTGTGGCTTTCTATTAAAATGATATGGTAATACCATAAAATAAACGTTAAAGTTTAAATCGTTTAGCTGCCTTACTGTGAACTGATAATTAGACATATTATCATCAAAGAGACCATGTAATAGTAATATATTACATTCAGGTGTCTTAGAAGGATAATAATAAAGATTAATCATATTATTTTCTTTATAGTGAGTTGATTTGCAATATGAAGGTATTACATAATAGGTTGCGCCATCATCACTTGTTACAATTTTTACATTTTCTATTTCCAGCTTAAACTCATCCAACCCCTCAAAAGAAATATCTTCGCTTTTGAATATGGAATTAATCGGAGAGTGACTTACTTTTGTCAGTTTTTCATTAATTAACTTTTCCATTGCAAACACATCTACAAATTTTGAACTCGTCTCATTCATAATTATATCCCCTCAAAAAAATCTCAAATGCTTTTCAGCGCTTTTTTATCTATTTTCCCAAGGTTATTTCTAGGAAACTCTTTAAGAATAACTATAACTTTAGGCACCTTAAAATTTGCAATTTTTCCAGAGACATATTTTATCAAATCTCTTTCACTACTAGTTGCATCATCCTTTAAAATAACAAAGGCTTTTACAACTTCTCCATATGTGCTATCCGCTATACCTATAGCAGCTGAGTCGACTACATCCCAATGGGAATTAAGAGCTGCCTCAATCTCGATCGGTGATATCTTTAAGCCTGCAACATTTATAAATTCAGTTTTTCTACCGCATAATACAAACGACCCGTCGCTTCGCCTGTATCCCAAATCCCCGGTGTGCATACAACCGCCGCGCAGCTTCTCAGAAGTTTCTTGTGGGCGGTTTAGGTATCCAAGCATCAGCCCTCTTCCAGATACCCTCATCTCCCCAATTATTCCATCCTCGCAGACCTGCTCATTCTCATCGACAGCTTCTACTCTTAATATACCATCAGGAGGAAATCCTACATTTCCTGATGGCTCCGGCAGCATATTTAATCTTGTAGCTATAAGGGTAGTAGTTTCTGTCATTCCATACCCTTCATCCAAATATATACCAGTAGTTTCGCGCCATCTTAATGCTGTGTCATAGCTCAAAGGCGCTGCCGCAGAAAAAGCGGCCTTTAATTTGCGCAATGAATCAAAAATGGATTCATACCTCAAAAGCTGTTGATAATGTGTTGGTACTCCGAAAATATGCGATATATTCTCAGAAATAATTATTTGGGATATCTTAATCGGTTGAAAAGAACGCATAAACACAATTGCCGCCTTTCCCACTAATGCGGGTATTAGAAGAGATACAGAACCAAACGCGTGAGAAAAAGGCACATAGCATAAAAGCCTGTCCTCCGGTCTATATCGATACATTCGTTTATTGCTCTTTTCAAGGAAAGTATAGAAACATTTGGTGGTCAACATAACACCTTTGGGAGCTGATGATGTGCCGGATGTATATAAAAGCATTGCGAGCTCATTTTCTTTATAATCATAGAACACTTCATTCTCGTTATAATTAAAATCAAGTGAACTTAAATTTTCATTGAACACCTTTATATTTATAACATCACATTTGATATCAGTTTCATTCTCAGTTTCTGCAGAAATATCTTTATTTTCTAGATGAGTAATCAGACATTTAGAAGCTGAATCTCTTAAATAATATATAAGCTCATTTGCTTTAAATAAAGGATCAACTAAGCAAATAACACACCCTATATACTGAATTGCCAATAAAATTACAGCTGCCTCAATACTGTTATAAAGATGAGTTGATATAACCGCTCCAGGTTCATAACCTTTTTCTTTCAATAATTTAGCAGTCTTCTGTACTTCCGTTTTTAACTGTCTGTATGTAAGTCTCTTACCATTTTCAGTGTCAATTAGCGCTTCACAATCAAGATATTTTTCTTCAGTTTCGAATAATATCTCACAATAATTCATAAATAATCCCTCCAAAATCTACTCAAAATATTAAGTAAAAATAATTATAAATATAGTGTAAATAAGTATTTGTGTATAAAATATTTGTACGTAAAGCTTACATATAGATACCGAACTGTAAAGTCTTATATAAATTTGCTTTAAAAAGCCATTTTATTGGCTGTTCAGCTCAGTTAAATAAGCTTTATTATTAGAATTGATTATTTCATATCTTATAAATCAGAGCGTATTTTATGATAACTATATTAAAATGATTACTACACTAAAATCATTATTATTTTACATTTAACAGAGCAACTTAAGGCGTTTCAAAAAATTCCTTGTTCAAGTTTTGTATGATGAAAACTCATTATATCAAGTTTTTGAAACGACCAGTTGCTAAGTTTTTTTCTGATACTGCCTTATCTATATAAAAAGCAATTAATCTTTTACATTTGCCTATCGCAAAATAACGTTAAAGCGTTCGTTATTTTGCTCCGTCAAATGTAAGATTAATAGTGCTTTTTATATAGATAAGTTACGAAAAAGATTTTACATTAAAAATGCAGTTAATACGTCTGCATTTTACT
>JAUZPS010000566.1 GCA_030705945.1 Bacillota bacterium | reverse complement strand
TTAAATTCTGAGCATACAACTTAATTGTCATTGTTATGCTATATTTGGAACCAATCGGCGCAGTCCCGCTTAATTGCTGACCTGGATTAGGCGTTGGTGTTGGAGTTGCCTTAGGCGCGGTTGAAGCATTTTGTGCTGTTTTAGCATTGTCCTTATACGGTTCCATATCAAATTTCGTTACCTGTACACGTTTTGAACCGCCCTCAATATATGTCAGAAGATCCCATATTTCATTATAAGCTAAGTCTCCTCTAAAATTCATCTCCATCTCATAATAATTCTGCCCACTAGACGAGCTTGTGTTTGTAGCGCTTGTAGAACTTGTATCATCACTTCCAATTAGCTTTTCGTCTGATGTACTGGTGTTTGAACTACTACTTTGAGCATTAGGGTCCATTTTTACTTCAACAGGCTCTTTTATTTCGACATCTGTAAGTCTGTTATTCATAAGTCTTTCAAGCTTCTCCATATAATCAATGCAATCAGTTACGTCGCCCTTATCAATTAGATAGTTACCAAATCTTTCGCCTATTATGTTTTTTGTATTTAATTCACTTCTTTTCTGATCAATATTCACCAGATCATCTTTTAATGCATTTTCTTTTGCTTGAGCTTCGGAAAGTTTGGAATTAACATCATTTATTTCTGGAATGTATTTATTAACAAATATCATGTAAAATAAAAAGGCGTAAACTAGTAATCCAAGAACTATAATTAGTTTTATTTCTTTTTTTCCTAAAGACATTTTACTTTCCATCCTTTCCATTTAATATGAAAGAAAAATCAAATTGTGTCGAGCTATCCTTAGTGCTGATTTTTGTACTATCTACTTTTAAATTATCAATCCTAGATAAGTAAGAAAGGAAAGATGATGCTTGTGAAGCATCTGGTACTTTTCCCTGAATATTTAAAGTGCCTTCACTAAAATCTATTTTGTCAAAATTGCAACCAGTAGGCGCAGAACTACCTATCATCCTTAAAATCTGACTTACTGAAGTATAATTTTTTTCTATATTCATTATAACGTCATTTTTTACTTTTATTTCAGACGCTTTCTCAATGATCTTGGAATTAACAGACTTAACTTCATCATATTTCGAACTCTCAATACTTTTATTAGTTAAATCTAATCTTGTGCTCTGAGTAATTATGTACACCTTGGGCAAAATCAGTGAAACCCCCACCAAAGCTAATATGGCTATAATTATCGTCACTATTTTTACCGAAGATGTCCCGGATTTTTCTGGTTTTAATTGTTCCTGTGGCGCTCTGATATCATCGGGTAATAAATTAATATCCTTCACAACTTTTCCCCCTTATTAATTATATTATAATGATAGTTTTATATCTAACAGAAAACTCTGTAATTATCGGATTCATAAAATTTCTATTTGTATTTTTAACATTATTTAACTTTGCAGGTTGCAAAGTAAGAATAATTGTACCACGTCCTGCAAAATTCTCAAATTTACTGCTATTTACATTTAAATTCTTCACAATAACAGTACTACCAACCTTTAGTGTATTATCTGCAGTGTCCAACAGCCATGTCTTCTTTGCTTTACCAGAAGACACGGGAAATTCAAGGTCCATTTTTTTATTATTACCGCTATAAAGTGTTATTTTTGATGCATACTCAATATCATTTCTAAGCATTTGGGTAGCTGTTGAAACCATATCCTCCTGCTTAATCATATTATAATTTGATTTGAAAGAATCAAAACCATGAGTCATAATCACCGATATAATCGGAGCTATTATTGCTAATAGCACAACATACATCAAAACTTCCACAAGAGTCAAACCTTTTTTTTGTTTTAAAGAAAGATTTTTCATAAAATCACCCTTATACGGCTACCAACCCGATCGATAGATCGAGCTGGTAGCCAATTCCTAATATCTTTATTAGTTAAGTTGTAAGAAATTAGCTCCTTTTGCGTGTGGACCAGTAGTTTTTTTCTCAACTGTTGCCGTGACAGTTTGGTTACCAGAATCAACTTCAACATATAATATCATATCTTGCTGACTAAGTTTTATGTTTGATGAATTTAGATATGGACCATAGTCACCCTGAGGATCTCCATTTAATGGAACAAGAGTATGTTTAGATGAGAGGTAAGTTACTACTCCATCAAAGCTTTTATCAGAACCAACTAATGTTAAACCACTATCGTCTGTTTCGTTTATGTATGTCTGAATTGCTGTCTGAACATAACTTGCAGCACCTGCATCTGATTTAGTCTTCTGTTTCTTTAAAACACCACCGAATAAATTTATACTGATTGCAGCAAGGATTGCTAAAATAGCAACAACTATCAAAAGCTCGATTAATGAAAAACCTTTTTTACTTTTTAACATTTTTCTCATAATTTTACCCCCTTGAATTTTGTTTTGATTACTTTTTTGGTTCTGACTTTCAACCACACTACTAACCATCTTTAATCTCCACCCCCTTTCATTTTTTTATTTTTATGGACACTTTTATTAACCAACATTTTGATAAATTGTAAGCATTGGATATAATACGCTTAGTACTATAAATCCAACGATAAATGCTAAGACAATAATTACTGCTGGTTGAATGAAATCTGATAGCATTTGCATGGACACTTCAACTTCTTCATCGTAGAAATCTGCGCATTTATTCAGTGAAAAGTCAAGATCACCCGACTCTTCTCCAACCCTGATCATAGATATGACCATCGGCGGAAAGTATTTCATATTAGAAAGTGGCTGGGTCAACCCCCTACCTTTCTTGATTTCATTAATAACTTCATCAAACATTTCTGAAACCGCTTCATTTCCTAAAACGTTCTGTACTACTTCCATAGCCTGTATCAGCATAACACCGCTAGCAATTAGTGTACCAAGTGTACGGGTAAACCTTGCTGTCATTATGTTTCTCATGACCATTTTTACAATTGGTAGTTTAATACTAAGATTTCCAAAAAATCGCTTGCCACTTTTTGTTTTTACATATGATCTAATAAAGACAATACCGCCGCCCACTATAATAACTAATAACCACCAAAATGTCTTAAAGAAACCGCTGACAGCCATGAGTATTCGCGTAAATAATGGCATTTCAACTCCCATATCCTTCAAGGCAATTGAGAACTGCGGCACAACAACGATTAAAAGAACACACACAACTAGTACTGCTATAACTACAACTATAATTGGATAAGTCAATGCGCCTTTTATCTTCTGATTTAGCTTAAACTGCTTCTCAAACTGCTCAGCCAGCTTATTAAAAACCTTATCTAATTGACCGCTGATTTCA
>JAUZPS010000565.1 GCA_030705945.1 Bacillota bacterium | reverse complement strand
TGTATAAGATTGATTGATTTTGATTCAGAGAAACGGTAAAGTCTATTATCTTGCAGAAATGGGTGGTAAATATGGCTCTGCGCATTGATAACGGCGAAGTAATAAAAGTTATCGACAGATCATTGCCTGAAATATTTTATAACTCCAGAATGTCAGATATCCACCAAATACTTAAATACTGCTATATTTTACCTCTGGTGGGAGTTGACTTAATAGAAATTGACTCTGGAGTAATTAAGAAAATAGGCAAATTACCTGTAGGGGTTAATTTTATTTATAGACTGAAATCCGAACATGATATAGATATATGTATCAAACATAATATCAATTACTGCGTTGTAAATTGGGTAAAATTAATGAATCCTTTTTTCTATAATTGTCTAGAAAAAGATGAATTTAATATTACCGCAGAATTTGAAGCAAACTCGGTTCATGATCTTAAAAAGCTTTATAGACTACTTGAAATTAAAAAGATGAAAAAGATCGATAATATAAGAATAGTTGGCTTGTCAAGGATGTTATCGGATTCGTGGGCGGATGTTATAACAAATATAAAAGAAAATCACGGTGTTAATGTTGATATATGCCCAAGAAATAACTTTTATTTAGCTACATCCATATCTGTCGAAGCAGCTATGAAAAGTGTTGGAACTGTGACGGCAGCCTTTGGAGGTATTGGAAGAAACGGCGGATTCACGCCTTTGGAAGAGTTTTTAATGGCTATCAAGGTCCTGATGAATATAAAAAATAAACTGAAACTCGATTTGCTTCCTAAATTGAGCGAGCTATATACAAATATGACCAGAAATAGCATATCGGATAAAAAACCTATTATCGGTAAAGAGATATTTAAGTACGAGTCGGGAATTCACGCGTCAGGCATTGAGAAAAATCCAGCAACTTATGAGCCCTATGACCCGCTTGAGGTAGGCCTTGAAAGAAAACTGGTAATAGGGAAGCATTCCGGATCTAGCGCAGTACTGAGTAAGTTAAATGAGATGGGGAACATTTGCGATAAAAATGATATTCAGAATATTTTGATAAAGGTAAGGGAAAAGAGTATTGAAGCAAAAAGAGATCTGAATGACTGTGAAATACAGGAAATATTTTATATGTTAAAGAGCTAACTATATAAGTTGTGGTGGGGTGTTGATTTATGGATATAAAAATTGTAGACACGACTCTAAGAGATGGTGAACAAACACCCGGTCTAGCTTTTAGCGCAAAAGATAAAGAGCGGATTGCAAAAATGCTTGATAAAGCGGGGATCTACCAGATTGAAGCCGGTATTCCCGCTATGGATGGAGAGGAAAAAGAAAGTGTAGCCAAAATATCTCAGCTTGGGTTAAGGAGCAAAGTATCGGCTTGGAACAGGCTCAACATAAATGATATACGTCACTCCACAGAATGCCGACCGGATATTATTCATATTTCGGCTCCATCCTCAGACATTCAGATTGTATCAAAAATGAAAAGAGAAAGAAACTGGGTTATCGAGAACCTGAAGAGATGCATATGCTATGCGAAAGAGAAAGGCTTTGAGGTAACTATTGGAATGGAGGACGCATCGAGAGCGGAAATTGGCTTTTTATTAAGGCTTGCGGAAGTTGCCGCGCATGAAGGCGTCAGAAGAGTTAGGTACGCTGACACCGTTGGAATTTTACATAAGCAGAAAGTATTGAGCGACATATCTAGAATAAGATCTGAGCTTGGGGTTGATATTGAAATACATGCCCACAACGACCTCGGTATGGCTGTCGCAAATTCAATTCATGCGGTAAGAGCCGGCGCTGAATTTGTAAATTGCACCATTGGAGGTGTTGGCGAAAGGACTGGAAATTGCAATTATTTGAAGTTTATTGAATGTACAAAAGCTTGTTTCAGTGAATTAAGGAACTTTGACCTGAAGCATGCCGAGTATGCTCAGGAAAAAATCATGGAAATTATAAATGTTAAAACACATTAGATTGAAAGTGATTAATCTTTTACATTTAATGATTGATGTTTTGATTATTGCAAAGAAATTCAATACTGTAATATAAATATCAAACTTATTACTAAATCGATTCAAAATAAAAGGTTAAGCCAATTGTAACTGGTTTAGCCTTTTATGATTTTAGTGGATAGGAGCAATAGAAGCGCATTCGATATGTAAATAGGACCATAGATTTATTGATAAAAAATATAGTTAATGATAAAATCTGGTATATGATTTATTTGATTAATTGTTTTAAAAAGGAAGGGAAGGTTACGAATATGAAACTGAAGTTAATAATTATTACTTTGTTTATCTTTACTTTGTGTTTATTTCAGCTAAATGCTTATGCTGAAAATAATATATCCCAGAATAAAGCAATAGATATAAAGGTGGATAACATAGGATATAAAAGCGCTGATATTAGTTGGGTGACGACAGGTGAAGTAAAATCGACATTGTTATATTGGGAAAGTCAGTTTTATAGTCCCAATACGATAGAAACAATTCAAGCTAAGGATCACAAAGTATCACTAAATAACCTAAAGCCTAATACAAAATATTTTTACCAGATATATGTACAGAAGCCGGATTTGGGGTTGGTTGTAGCAAGTGATATATACTCATTTTCGACAGAAGATTTGTATAAAATTAAAGATATTAAGGTAGATAACATAGGGTATAAAAGCGCAGATATAAGTTGGAGTACAACGGATGAAGCAGAATCAACATTATTGTATTGGGAAAGTCGGTTTTTTAGTCCTAATACGATAAAAACAATTAAGGGTAAGGATCACAAAGTATCATTAAATAGCCTAAGACCTAATACAAAATATTATTATCAGGTATACACTGATAGACCTGATCTGGAGTTGGATATGGTTACCAAATTGGATGTTACAAGTGAAGTATACTCTTTTACAACAACAGAGAATAAAATAACAGATATAAAAGTAGATAACATAGGTTATAAAAGCGCGGAAATAAGTTGGAATACAACATATGAAGACAAATCAACGATACTATTTTGGTCAAGTAAAGGAGATATGGTAAATAAAATCGAGACCATAGAAAGTAAGGAACATAAAGTTTCATTGCCATATCTGCTGCCTGATACTAAATATTATTACCAAATATATTCCGATATATCTGATTTAAACCGGGGCAATAGTAGTGAGGTTTATTCATTCAATACGATGGAATTGTTTAAAATAACTGATATAAAGGAAGATAATGTTGGAGATGAAAGCGCGGAAATAAGTTGGAATACAACAGATGAGGCCAAATCAACAATAATGTATTGGTCTAG
>JAUZPS010000564.1 GCA_030705945.1 Bacillota bacterium | reverse complement strand
GGGGGCTGATATTATGGGTTTTAAGGAAGAAATATTAACGTTAACAAATCAAATTCTTGCGAGAAAAGAATTTGTTTCAAATGAGGAGACAACAAAACATTCATTAATTGTTCCATTCATCCAAACCTTAGGATATGATGTTTTTAATCCACTTGAAGTACGACCTGAATATACAGCTGACTTTGGAAAAAAGAAAACAGAAAAAGTGGATTATGCAATTTTTAAAGATGGAACACCAGTTATGTTTATAGAAGCCAAAGACATAAAGGAAAATCTAAATAATCATGATGCGCAGCTAAGCAGATATTTTAATTCCACTCCTTCTATAAAAGTAGCCGTACTTACAAACGGAATTAAATACAAATTTTTTACAGATCTAAAAACCAATAATATAATGGATTCCCAGCCATTCTTTGAGCTTGATGTACATAATGTAAATGACTATTACATTTCAATCCTTCAAAAATTTAGTAAAGAAGCCTTTGATATAGAGCAGATTATTTCAACTGCCGAGGAATTAACCTATATGTCAAATATAAATTCACGTTTAGTGAATCTATTTGAAAGCCCAACAGATGAGTTTATCAAACTATTAATAAAAGACTTTAATATACGTGTTACATCAACTGTATTAGAAAAATTCAGACCTATCGTGAAAAAGTCGATAAAAGATGCTCTTCTGGAAATAATTAGCCAAGGTATTTTTGCCAAGGAGATTGAGGACAGGGAAAAAAGTAGAGTAGAAGAACCACCTAAAAAGCAAAGTAAAAAAGTTGTTAAATCTGCTGAGACACCTGAGGCTCAAGCTAATCAGCAAATTACAACCAAGGAAGAGCTTGAAGTTTTTGAGATTATCAAAAAAGTATTAATTGCCTATGGCAAAAATATTGAAGAAGTAAACTATAAAAATGCCAATAATAGTTTTAGTATTTATAATAAAAATCCAGGAAAATGGTTTTTAAAATTCAGCACCGATAACAATTCTAAGTGTATAACTACGCGTATTCCCGTTGAGCTTTCAACACAGTTGTGTACCGGCCTTCCAGTTGAGCAATATACATTGGGTTTTAGCGAGTCTAGAATAAAAGTCAATAATTATTCCGATGTTAAAGGGTTAAAAAGCTTAGTAATTACTTGCTTTGATCAAGTTGATAGTAATAAGATTGAGGCATAATTTCCATGAGCTATCCAGCTTAAAAATAACAATTAAATTAAGGATCTATACGAAATGTGGAAAGATTATTTAAGTAGTTTTGATAAAGTTATAAAGTTTGCCCAACCAGCCATAGAAAGCGAGATAGAGAATGCAGAGCAAGAGCTTAATGTTCAATTTTCGTATGAATTAAAAAGTTTCCTGCTTGAAACAAATGGTATTAAAGACGAGTTTAATTGCGATATCTTATGGCCACTTGAGCGAATAAAAGAAGATAATATGTTTTTCAGAATCCTACCTGAATATAGGGATATTTATATGCCATTTGACCACATGCTGTTTTTTGCAGACTCTGGCACAGGTGATCAATTTGCTTATGCCATACTTGATAGTCAAATAAGAAATACTAATGTTTTTGCATGGGATCACGAAGACGATAGCCGTAAATGGGTAGCACCTTCAATTAAACAATTTATCGAATGGTGGCTTACAGATAATATTAAATATTAAGTATTGGTCCGCTACATGAGATGAAACAATAGACTAAGGAAGTGATTTTCTATGGTTATACCTCCAGTCATGGTACCTTTAAAATATCAATCGTCAAAATTCGATTGTGTGTCAATAACATTTTTAAATTAATTATCTTTATATAAGAAATGAAATACCTCCTGAGATTATACAGAGAATATTCCAGTATTCGTTAAATACCACAAACCAGAATGGAGAACACGGAAAATTGGGAACAACAGGATTAGCTTGTGAATTTATAGTACAATGGCTAAACCAATAAACCAATATTCAAAGAAACATAAATCTTTTAATATAGAGCAACACTTTAATGTTGCAACGAATTCTCTTCTTGTATATAGCAAAAATTATGATGTCTTCACTGCGTTTTCAATACCTGGCAAAATTCTAAACACTTCCAGTAATACAATATTCATGCTAAGCCAAGCTCCTCCAAAAACGTACCCTGCCGCTACATCACTAGGATACTGAAGGTTGAAAAACACAGGGCTCAACCCTGAAAGGATGCAGATAACTAAAGTAAAAAGTACCACAATGGTTCCGAGCCATTTCCTGTTAATATAGCGAATTATTATAAATGCTGCAAATCCAAATGTTATTAGCGCCATCAAAGACTGCTCACTTGGAAAGGTATATTTAGTATGCTCAGCAACTGCTACTCCAAAAGGGCCAACCCGATGGAAAATGGGCCTTAGTATTTCCTCTAAAAATTCACCGCCAAGCACTGTAAATATCATAAACCGTACTTCAAGAAAGCGGTTTTTGCCTTTAAACATAATCCATATAAGCAACAGTGCAGATACAGCTATCAGGACTTGATATGCAGTTAAAAATCCTGCTAATCTAAATAATAATGCCCAATTTCCAGAAAATATTTGACTCATTACATATGACGAAATCCTGTCAAATTGTCCGAATTCATTCGCAAGAAAATCTTGAATAAGGCCTGCAATCAGTACTACAAAGGCTATAAACACTACTCCTACACCAGCGACTGCAATTCTTACTCTCCCAAGTGATCGAAATATCTTAAATGAGTAATTCAATGACTTTTCAACAGACTCGACTATCTGCTGCTTATAGCTTCTATAAAGGTAAATACATATCATAACAACCCCTACTATAATTCCGCCGATTATTAAGTACTTTTTAATGGAAACGTGGAATTTCTCCCAGTTTGACCCTAAAACCTTACCCAAAGAGATAAAGGTTCCAGTCCATAAAAGAGCCCCCAAATACGCATTAACAGCAAATCTTTTATAAGGAATTTTTGTTACACCGGAAAAGTATCCGGTGATATGCCTTACACCTGGAATAAAATATGCAACAAAAAGAAGCCCATTCCCGTATTTTTCGAACCATCTTGAAGTCTTCTCCAATTTATCAGGACCCATATGGACATATGAACCATACTTTGTGAAAAATGTGTTCTCTAATGCTCTACCAATAAAATATGATATTGTGATGCCAGAAACAACCCCGGATGCCGCTACTATAATGCTGATAACCCAATTCAGCTTTCCCTGAAACACTAGAAAACCACAATAGGTCATCAGCGCTTCGCCTGGGGCTGGAAGAGCAATAAGCTCCAGTGTTAGCGCAATATATAAAACAACATATCCG
>JAUZPS010000563.1 GCA_030705945.1 Bacillota bacterium | reverse complement strand
TGCAATATCACCTTCAAGACATTTGTCTCTTAGTGAAGAACAAATGGTCATGTTTTTATCTGGGTAGCGCAATGGTGTGGTAGATTACTTTATTTTTAACTTAAAACAAGCGGTAGACTGCATGTCTACCGCTTGTAGGGTTATATAGCTCTTTTTAAAAAATCATTCAATCGAAAATCAATTTAGGCAGTTTCAAAAAAAATTTGTCACCTGAGTGCTTCAAGAACCTGATATAATGGATTTCCATCATATGAAACTTGAACAAGGAATCTTTTGAAACTCCCTACACGATGGTGTGAAGCCTTTTCTGTCTTAAGTCTTAGGATTTTCCCTCTCAGTTTCACTAGCTTCAGTTGTTGGCTTATTCGATTCCACTTTCGATTTTGAAGATTTTGTAATTTTAGAAAAAATCTCTTGCTTGTTATTTCTTGTTGTAAATTTACTATTTGAATTCTTTGCCATAGGTTTATCTGGTCTACTCATATTCAACACCTCATATTTATTATTTCCCTTTTAAAAACCAATCAGTCATCATGATTCGCTTTAGGTAGTATCAAAAAAATAACTGGTCAACTGGGCATTTCAAAAACTTAATATAATGGGTTTTTGTCGTATAAACTTGAACAAGGAATTTTTTGAAACGCCCTTACAAGCTTATCACATATAGTTCCAAGAAACAAGGATAATGTTATTTATTACCACATCATTTCAATACCATCATCTGTTATCTTTATGGCTCCCTCTTTTAAAAGCCTTCCGACAGCTCTTTTAAAAGCAGCCTTACTCATGTTCAATTCAGATTTAATATGTTCCGGAGAGCTTTTGTCATTAAGAGAAAGAGTTCCACTTCTTAATTTCAACCTATCCATAATTTTTTGAGCATCGCTCTCTATTTCATTGTAGGCCTCTTCTCTCAAACTCAATTCCAGCTTCCCATCCTGCCTTACCTTTTTAATTCTTATCTTTACGCTGTCACCTTCTTTATAATTGCCATACAGCTCCTTATTTGGAATCAAGCCTTGATACTTGTTGTCTACAGCTACAAAAGCCCCCAACTCTTTACTGATACTGTAGATGGTTCCATAAACTCTGTCATTTACTTTATATGGCGATTCGCTGCTTAACAGATTATATACATTCATAGTTGCGCATAATCTGTTTCTGCTATCTATATACAGCACAACTAAATATGAACCACCTTTTATAACCTTACCCACCTGTTCCCTGAATGGTAAAAACAAGTCTTTCTCCAATCCCCAATCTAAAAAAGCGCCAATATTTGTAGTTTCCACTACTTGTAATACGGCCAGTTCACTAATTGTAAGCTTTGGCTTATTCACTGTACATATCATTCTGTCTTCAGAATCCTTATAAACAAATACCTCTATTTCATCACCGACTTCAATATCCTGCGGTACCTGTTTTTTGGGCAGTAAAAAATCATCCTTACTTTTATCACTTTTTGTGTTCAGATATACTCCAACCTGGGTCTTTCTTACTATTTGCAGTTTCTGGATTTTCCCTAATTCAATCATCTTATCCCTTCTTTAATACCTATACTTATTTTAATATTTTCACGTTTATTTCCGTCCATTATTTATCTCCTGAAACCTTGAATTTGCCGTCTATTGTCACGGCTTGTCCTTTTGCTTCTTCTCCTTAACTGTTTTTGGAGGAATCTTAGGGGCTCGAGTGTCTTTCCAAACTATATTCTTCTTTTTCTTTAACCTATCCGGATTTTTAAAGGACATATCATTCACACCTTTCTATTATTCACTGCCTATATCCCTATATCCCTATAACCTAACTGCAGTTTTACACGTTTGGTAAATGCCTCCATACAGTTTCAATTGCTTTATTCTGTACTTACATCTCAACTTTGCTTACTTTGCGTAGTCTGCCTTTTATCGGTGTCTTTTGTAATTCCTGAAAAGCCAATTCACCTTTATCATTTAGTATTTCTACAAATGTAGATACATCAACAATATTAATGATTCCTATATCTTGCGCCGTCATGCCTCTAATATTGCAGAGTGTACCAACGATGTCAACTGGTCTCATCTTTGTTTTTTTACCCGCATTGATATGCAATTTTATAATTTCTTTGCTTAACTGGGCGCCTTTTATTTCTTTAGCTTCAGGTGTAGTATTTATTTTCTCAACAAATTCCTGTTTAGAACTATTCACAGTTTCTTTTCCGGGTCTCTCTTTTAAAAGTATCTCTTTGCCGATATATTGATGTATATCTTGTAAAAGCTTAGTATCATTTTGCGTTACAAAAGTAATCGCCTTACCCTCTTTATTTATACGTCCAGTTCTCCCAATCCTATGGACATAGCTTTCACCGTTTTTCGGTATATCATAGTTGATTACAAGAGTAATGTTATCAATGTCTATACCTCGAGCCGCAATGTCTGTAGCTACCATATACCTGAAATAGCCTTTCTTAAAATCATTCATTTCTCTTAATCTATCGCGTTGCTCCATTCCACCATGGATCTTCCCGCAAGTATACTTAAGCTTTTCCAGTTCATTATATACCTCATCCACTGTTTGCTTTGTATTGCAAAATATGATACAACTATCCGGGTTCTCAACTATCGTTATATCACTTAAAAGTTGCGCCTTATCTCTTTGATTTATGGAATACCTTTCTTGCCATATTCTGTCTGCCGTTGAATTTTGCTCTTCTGTCTCAACATGTATAGGTTCTTTCATGTATTTCTTACATAAAGCCTCAATATCTTTGGGCATTGTAGCTGACAACAACATAGTCACACGTTCTTTGGGCAAGCCGGTTATTATGGTTTCTAATTGTTCAATGAATCCCATACTGAGCATTTCATCAGCTTCATCGATTACAAGGTATCTTATTTTTGATATGTCAAAGGTTTCTCTTTCAAGATGATCAATAATGCGACCCGGTGTGCCAACCACCACATGTGTTTTTTGTTTAAGTTCCTTTTCTTGATTATAGAAAGGAGACTTTCCATAAATTGCAGACACCTTAAGTCTTTTAAACCTACCGATATTAAAAATATCTTCTTTGACCTGGATAGCCAGTTCCCGGGTCGGGACAATCACTAACCCTTGCGGTTTATTTTCTTCCCAATCGACTAATTGGCAAATCGGAATGGCATATGCCGCCGTTTTCCCGCTGCCGGTCTGGGACTTGACGATGATATCCCGCTGCTTTAAAACAGCCGGTATCACCTGAGCCTGAACCTCTGTCGGATCGGTGAAACCAAGCAAGTCGATTGCCTTTAATAACTCACTGCTTAATGAATAATCGTTAAAATGGGCTTTAGTCAAT
>JAUZPS010000562.1 GCA_030705945.1 Bacillota bacterium | reverse complement strand
GGATCCCAGTATGATTTAATAGTGCTTGAGGCGTTGATTAGCGGACAATCCTCATAGTTTGTTGTTACAATTTTGCTGTCTTCATAATTTTTGATCTGGGACTTGATTACATCATCCACAATAAGGGTCTGTTTTTCAGCGCCTGCCTGAATTTTGCCGTTTATGTTAAGTTCTCTTGCCGCAATGTAAATTGAAGCTCCCTTAATTGAATTTTCCTTAGGATTTGACGAGTCAAATATTTCAGTAGGCTCTCCGCCGGCATGAATCAACGCGTCAACATATTTCTGAACAAACTTGCCGTCCGCGTTAATGTCAAGATTTCCTCCCGCGGAAATTACGCCCTTGACAATTATTCCTCCAGTGCTGTTTATAACTACATTGCCGCCTTTATTCTCAACATTGCCAAGGATCTCAATGTCCCCGATCACCTTAATGTCCGTCTTGCCCGCGTTAGAGTAGGTATTCTGGACCTTTATATCAGCAATTGGTTTTGTATTTCCCTTCTTCTTCTGGAACCCGTTTACGTATACATATCC
The DNA here is from genome assembly GCA_030705945.1 of Bacillota bacterium. Classification (GTDB taxonomy): domain Bacteria; phylum Bacillota; class Clostridia; order Acetivibrionales; family DSM-2933; genus Pseudobacteroides. Next base: position 2,803 of record JAUZPS010000562.1, on the reverse strand, counting down.
TCCATTGTTGTTGGGTATGACCACATCCCTAAGTCTCAACGTATACGGACTTTCATTCTTGATATCTATGCTTGCTTCCTTGGAAATACTGATTTTATTGACATCATAGCTTACACCGTTTCCTTCAATAAATACGCTGGTCAGAGCTGAAGTAACAGGAGCAAGATTTATGAATTTCTGCATACGGGATATTTTCACCAAATCGGTATCCTTATCCCAATAGCCCATATCCTTAAGCTCCGCTTTTACAAGCTCAAACTGCAGCTGAAGGCCTGGTTCGGCTTCTGTCTTGCTGTACTGTGATAAGAGCTTTTCTAAGCTATTGTACTCATTTATCAGATTTGTCGCAATATTTTCTTCAGTTATATTATAATCGACCCGCTTGCTCGAATCAGGAGTCAGGCTTCCATCCTCTTTAAAGTTTAATTTAACTTTTTCATTGACGCTGGCGTCAATAACTCCATTGATATAAACATTGTTCTGGTTGATCAACGCTATGCCATTGCTATTTCTGATGTCCGCCCCAATAATCTCGGTATATGGATTATGGCTTTCTCCCATACCCCTTACGAAAGTAACGCCTGGGTTGGTGAATATTTTTACGTCCCTCGACGCGTAAACATCGCCATCCAAATTGATTGTATTCTTTTCATCCAGTTTGGCGTAACCCTTGCCAGCGGTATGTATTGGAATAGCGTTCCAATTGTTTATTACAGCGTCTGCGGATATATCAAACCTTCCTTTTTTATAATTGTAATCATTGCCTGTAATTTCAGCGCCGGTGACTGTTGGAACGTTATATCCGCTCAAACCTGACAACATATTTACAAATCCATTAGCCTTTATTTTAGAACCATTACTTAGGTTTATCTTATTGTCGGTATTTGTCTGGACGTTGCTCTCTCCCATTGTGTCAACAGATATGGCTCCTACTACCGTAACATCCACGCTGGATTTTGCATTGACATTGGAAACGGACTCCATATCAACGTCTCCGGCTGAATAGATATTGGTATTTTTACCTATGTTGATCTTTGAAGCAGTGTTTACATCAAAGTTTGTTTTTGCAATAACAGGTATCGTGACTACAGCGCCGACCTTGAGGCCTATATTGTCTTTAGCCTGCAAATTATTTTCCGTATACATAACCGCGCTGTTTTTGGAGCTTCCATCAGCGTTCATTGTTACGTTATCACCGACATCAATCGTAGCGTCCGCGTCAGCCTTTAAGTCTGTAAAAGCTGTCGTTTCGACCACCAGACCCGCCAAAACGGAATCTACTGATTTTTTATTGTCTACCTCCGATTTTGCGGTATTAGTTTTTGCCACTATTTCGAAGGTGTTTGTGTCAATCACCGCGTTATTACCAATTTTGATGTTTGCCTTGACGTCAGAATCGCTGGCTGAATTCGAATTACCAAGCGCGACTCCGCCTACTGTAATTGAATCCGCCAGGTTATCCAATGAATTGGAGCCTGTTGAATTAATCACTATCCTCTTTGCCTTAATACTTGCATTTTCCTGGATTTCAGCTAATGCTAAAGAAGAAGTAGTGTTGCCCCCTCTTGTATAAACCGAACCAACCGCGGTTCCGCTGCCGGTAACGGCTTTTACCGCATTTGAATCACTGCCCTGACTTAAAAACTCCAATGACCCGGTATAAATATTGACGTTCTTTCCGATAGTTGATTTTGCTTCAGCCTTAACGTCTGAATCCGCCAAAAGATTTGTGCACTCAACGACATTTAGACCATAACCGTCTACCCTGGTATTCTGATTTACATTTGACGATGTTCCTATGCCAAGCCTTCCTTTTGTAAATATCAACGAATCCTCGTCAACGAAGGAATTTACTTTTTCTTCATAAACCGCTTTTGTAACGCTTACATCCACCGCTGCCACATTTGCCGCAATCCCAACCTTGTATGTCTTGCTTGAAGGATTGCCGCTAATATCCGACCTGCTGGAGATTTCTATGCTGCAGTCATTGGATATTTCTTCGCTCAGCTTATCAATATGGATGTCTCTTGCTGTTTCTTCTTTAATGCCGCCTGTGGTGCCCAAAATAATTTTGTTATCGTCTTCAATATCAGCCACAAGGTACTCGCCGTCATTAAACTTTGTTCCCATTATGACAATCCTGTCGCCTATCTTGATTCCCTCTTCGCTCCATGTGCCTGTTGTCCTTACGATTTTATCCTTGCTTGCGCTTTTTATGACAATGTTATTTTTAGCTTCGCCTTTGAATTCATAAGGGGTATTTACTCCATCCTTTGTTATTCTGAAGTTTTTGTCGATATACATTACCTTTCCGTCATCAGAGATCTTGTCAACTTTATAGTAATTTATATCTTCCCCTTCCTTTGCTGAAATTCCCTCTTCCTTAAATCCATCATCCTTAAAGCTGCCTTCTGATCTGGTTATCTTATTGTCCGCTGTTATAACCGCATCATTCATGGTCTCATCTTTTATTTCGCCGGAACTGTTTAACACTACGTCAATTGTGTTTGCTTTAACCCCGACTATTTTGTAGCTGAAAGCAAATTCGGTGTTTTCGCTGCTGTTGTTTGTATTGTCGGTTGTACTATTGGTTGTATTATTAGTTGTAGTATCGGTTGTGTTATTGGTTGTGTTATTAGTTGTATTATTAGTTGTATTATTAGTTGTGTTACTAGTTGTGTTGTCAATTACTTTCGCTGTTTTCTTCTTCACGGTTATTATCTGACCTACATAGTAGCCGTCTTTTTCGAAGTCTCCGGCTGATCTGGTAATGCTTCCGTCTATTCCGCCGGTTCCGATCTTC
>JAUZPS010000561.1 GCA_030705945.1 Bacillota bacterium | reverse complement strand
TTAAATAATGATACTTTGGCAATATCATTGATCAGCGATATAAAGAAAGTTGAAGAGGGAGTATTGAAAAATGAGGTAGAAACCGGTCAATTTAAGGAGCTTAGGTATGTTCTTTGGGATGAGCTGCTTGTTAAAGCGCTTGTGTGTGAAGACAGGAATAGCGGATTTGGTCATTTGTCAGTGCATAGCGAACGGTAAGAAATTGTAAATTCAAATAAAGTAGTTTTGATATGACTAACTATGATAAAATACGCGAAAATTCTGGTATGAAGATACTTTTAAATTAATTTTTAAGGAGATATTAATGAAACAGCATATTTCAATATCAGATTTACTTGAACTAACAGAAGAACAAAAACAGGAATTAAGGTTTATTTGGATTCCTAAGGAAAGGGATTTAGCTGTCGCAACTATTTGTAGTAATGCAGAAGACAACTCTTTTGATAATATTGTTTTTACTGTTGGTAAGCTTGAATGTGAAGAGTTTGAGACTGGCAGAGATCCAAAAAGCCGTCGGAAGCGTCTCAGTATGGTACTTCGAAGCCTTAAATTGGTAGATGAAAGTTTCTATGAAAATATTGAGAAAAATGATGATAATGTTGATGAACTATCACTTGAATATCAGGCCCCAGATGATTATTTTGATTTAAGTGAATGTTTGCCATTGCTAAGCATTGGTCAAATGATTGAAATTTTGAATGATCATTATTTTGTAGGTCAGGATTTCTCTATAGACTATAATGGACAAGAAAATTTGTTCCGAATCAGCTTACGCAACAGTATATTAAATGACAAAGATTCTGATTATACTTCCCATGAAGTATGTGATGTTCTCTGGAAAGCTGTTAAAACTATTCTCAAATAAATGTAATGCGTGAACCGCTTTAATTGCGGGCCGTTTATATCCAATTATAAAACAGATGACATATATCACCGCAAATACTGGTTTATTTTGTGTTTTAAGAAAAATGAAAAGCTTGTCAAAAATTTGATTAATTCGGGATTAAAATTTTAATATATGAAAGAATAAATAAGTTTGTTGATAGAATACAAGTTTTTCATTCGTAGAAAAGTGAAATACAAATAAAGAAATTTGTCTGGGGCAATGACAAAGAGTTATTTTTAAGGAGAAAGATGTATGAGTGAATTAAGGATGATTTCAGACTATAAAGAAAATGATGTCTACAGGTTAAGCTTCAATGAGCTGGCTAAGAGCGTTTTTGGGATCGAGTTCGAGAAGTATTATCGGGCTGGCTTCTGGAGTGATAGGTACATATGTTTCTCATATCTTGATGGTGAAAAAGTTGTTTCAAATGTAGCAGTTAATAAAATTGACCTTGTTATTAACGGATATGTAAAAAAGGCTATACAAATAGGCACAGTTATGACAGATCCTGAATATAGAGGAAAAGGCTTATCTAAAAATCTTATGGAAACGGTTATAAACGAATACCAGAATAAATGCGAATTGTTTTATCTATTTGCGAACGACAGTGTTCTGAAATTTTATCCAAAATTTGGCTTTGAGTTGCAAAAAGAATACACCTATTACACCACTATAGCTATTGAACAAAGAGATATAATAAACATGAGGAAAATGAATGTTGATGACTTCAAAGATATTGAGCTTATAAAAAATATGGCCAAAGAACGAACAAGGCTTTCACAGTCATTTTCTACTGATAACACTGAGGGTATACTTGGTTGGTACTGTCTGAATATTTTTAAGGATAATGTGTATTTGATTGAGGATTTAGACGCAATCGTTATTTTTGACAATGAAGACGGTAAAATCAACCTATATGACGTGTTGAGCAAAAAAGAAATATCTTTTGAACAAATAATAAGGCGGATAGCTGATGTAGGTTCTTGGAAGGTGATATTCCACTTTACACCCGGGTTCAAAGATATTGAGCCGACATGTGAAGAAGTTGAACATTGTAAGTTGTTTATAAGAGGAGGGGCGTTTCTGGGAGAAGTGGCATATCCGATTACTGCGCGCGCATGATTTGCGCAAGGAGACACCGAAAATTTACTTATTTTCTATTTACAGTTTTCTGAGGGAGGTCCTTGATGAAGAAGATTCTGTGCATCGGTTCATTGATAGTTGATATTATTAATTCAAAAATTGAAAGGCTACCTAGAGAGGGAGAGTCGACTAACGCTTCTGTACTAATCAGTCTAGGTGGTAATGCCTTTAGTATGTCTGTCAACTTAAGTAGACTCAACCAATTAGATTTTGAAGTTTTCTGTTATGGCCAAATAGGTCAGGACTGTCTTGGAGAACTATTCGAAGTAAGATTAAGAGATGAAAATGTACTAAGTTGTTTGCAAAAAACAAATAAAAAAAATACCTCATGCAACATAATAATTCAAGAGAAAGGTAAGGATCGTAGGTATATATTTGATGAAGGAGCTAATTCTTTTCTATTCAAAGGCCAACTAATAAATGTCATAAATAATGTGAAACCTGATGTGGTTGTCTTTGGCGAAATACCTTCAATCGGCTTATCGGGTAATGTTTTTTTAGAAATACTTGATTTTATCAAGAAACAATATAATAGCTTAGTGCTTTTAGATCTGCTTGTTAATTCAAATGAATCATATAATTGGCTGAGCGGTAACTGGCATAAAATTGATATTATCCATTGTAATAAAGGTGAAGGAGCCCAAATTACGAAGAATTTTGAAGTAAAAGATATGGTAAAATGGTTTGTCGGAAATGGAATAAAATTAGCAATAATATCGGATGGCCAAAACGGATGTTGCTGCGGATTCAATGAAATATCATTTGGGGTTGACGCTTTTAAAGCTGAAGAAATTGATGCAACAGGAGCAGGAGATGCTATGGTTGCAGGTATAATAACAAGAATACTTGAAGTTCTAAAGAAGAATAAGAAAAATCAACTTAATAGTATTTACCCATACGAAATGAAAGAAATTATAAGATTTGGATCAGCATGTGGGGCTATTGCTATTCAGGCCTTGGGTTGTATTAGTGATATAACCAGACATAAGGTAGAGGACCTATTAGAGTCTGAAGTATAAAACTAATTTAACCTGTTGGACTGCTTCTCCTGCAGAGTTGAAAGAATTTATGAATGCTTGAGTCATGTGAAGGGAAACTTTCAAGCGTGGCGCCTAGGGTGGAATAAAGCTGTATAGCCTCTGACCTACCCGGCTGCTGTAAATTCATGTAGTGGAACTCGCGCGGCAGACAAAATATGCGCCCATCCATGGGTAAGATTAGCGTTATGTTGATGATAAATACTATTATGGGGGATAGCGTGAAAACTCCCACATCGTAACTTAAAAATTGGCGCACTTTAATAAAGGTTCTATCGACCTTTGAAAATTT